>JANORP010000074.1:0-18522 GCA_031415375.1 Bacteroidota bacterium
AACACTACGACCTGAACGTAGCGCGTCTACCAGTTCCGCCACGTGGGCATTTTGTGGAGTGCAAATGTAGAATGCTTGCCCCATTGTTGCAAGCATTCCTGCCCTCCCTCAAAAATAAATCTTGCAATAGGGCAACTTGGACTGGATAAATGCTTGCTGCTTGCCCGTAAACTTGTTGCGCTTCAGATCCAGTTCCTTGAGGTTTTTTAACCTGGAAAATTCTGTGGGAAGCGACTTGAGACGGTTTCCCCTCAGGTTCAGGTATTTGAGGTTTTCACAGTAGGCGATCGAGTCGGGCACGACGTCGAGGGCGTTGAAGCTCATGTTCAGGGACTCGAGCTTTTTCAGCTCGCCGATGTTGGAGGGAATCTCCTTGATGAAATTGTAGGAGAAGTCGAGCTGCTTTACGTTTTGAAGCTGCCCGAGGCTGCTGGGAAGGCGCTCCATTTGGTTGACGCTCATGTTGATGGACTCCAGGTTTTGGAGCTGACCGATCTCGTAGGGCAACGCACGCACGAGGTTGTTGTTGAGGATGAGCGCCCGCAGGTTGGGAAGGTTCCCGATCTCTTTGGGAAGGCCGGGAATGCGGTTCCAACTCAGGTCGATTTCTTGGAGGGACTGGGCGACATCGACATTCTTGGGGAAATTGGAGAGGAGATTCTTTTGCCCGGTGAGGTATTGCAGGTTCAGCATCTTGAAGACGACCTCGGGTAGCACGGTAATTTTGTTCACGCTGAAGTTGAGCTCCATGCAATTTTTGAAATTGGGGAGGTCGGTAGGCAACTCAAACATCTCGTGAAACGACAGGTCGAGCCTACGCACGAGGTTTTGCTCCTTTCTGGCGAGGTCCAAACGCATGTAACGGGTATTGGTCTGCAGCTGATTGCGGGTGACCAATTCCATCTGCGCCTGCATGCAAAACGGGAAAAGCAAGGTGAAAAAAAGGATGGAAATTTTGCGTTTCATTCGTGTGCGACGTCCTATGTTGGTTTTCAATGCCCTCTATACCAGCCCAAAACTTTCAAGGGCAGGTTCTATCTTGAACTATACGGCGCTGCCCCAAAACGGGTTTGCTACCCAGCAAGCGGGCCATCTACCCTTTAAAATGCTGACCAGGAGGCTTTCACGCAAGGGGATGAACCCTGCCACGCGACACGCACAGTACTTCTTTCGCAAATTTACCCTGATTCCTGCTCCTGTAAAGTGTCTTTGCACACGTAGGAATGTGCATAAACTCAAGCCCCATCGGTCGGCGTACAGTTTTCAGGAAGCAACAAGGGCAGTCCATTGGACTGCCCTTGCTTCATTAAATCTTATTTCTGGCAGAACTCAGCGTGCCACAAGGATACGCTGACTCTGCGATTGGCCGCCTTGGGTGAGCAAGCGCACGAGGTAGATGCCGTTATCGACAGGCATGTGGGCAGCATTGGTGCCGTCCCAGTTCAGGGTGTGTACGCCTTTGTCGGTAAAGCCTTCGCCAAGGACGGCGACGGGCTGACCAAGCATATTCAACACTTCCAGCCTGAAATTGCCAGCTTCCTCAGTCGTGAAGGCCACCTTGGAGCGGTCATGTAGCGGATTGCCGAGAATTTCTAGCATCGGTGTCGCGGCATTGACTTCTGTGCGTCCGACGGTGAGGGTGCTCAGGTGAAATTCCTCGCCATTGAGAATGCGGCGATCGCCAAGGCCAATACCGTCATAGTTGCCGACAAAGGCCACAAAAGTGATCTCCGTTTCGTCAAAATTGGCGGGGAGCGTATAGGAGTAGCTCCTGGTAGCGACCGTGCCAAAATTGGCATTGACGGGGATGATGCCTGCAGCACCCCATGCACTGTCGAGATAGGCACGCGCCACATGCATGTGGTGAAAGCCCACGATGGGATTTCCTGCACCTTGGTAGGGGTGCCCAGGAGTCGTGTTATCGGAATTCACCTGGTTGTACCCAGCGCCGGTACCTGTGACGTGGTCTTCGGTCACGACGAGGTTGAAGCGCATGTCGCCAGTCTCTGGTCCAGTAAACATTGCGCGCACTGTGGCATTCACCAAGCGTGTTTGCGGATCGTAAGTCAAGCTATCGAAGCTCACGGTAAGGCTCGATGCACCCTGCAACATAGAGCTCATGGTGGAACTCCAAGTCCCACGGCTCACCAAGGCTCCGCCCCGATTGAACAGTGCTTGCGGGTAGGACGGGGAATAGAAATTGGCCAACTCGGTGCCATCGCTGATCTCCATGTCATCACCATTGTGAACGGCGATCATGAGCGCGTCTTCAAAGCTACCGTTCATGACCTCAGCCCGGTAGGCACCGTCGGCACAATATTGGCACCAAGCACCCGTAAACTCCTCAAATACCACCTTGGGGATCGAGAACTGCGCCATGCTCGGCGCTGCCAATGCAACAACAAATAATGTGTGAAGTAAAAACCTTTTCATATCGTTCAATTTTTCAATCTGTGATTCATCAAAGTCAAATGGCAAGCATCAATGGCTTACCATGATGCGGCGGGAAATATTGGCCCCTGACGCCGTGCTGAGACGCAGAATATAGACGCCATTGCTCACGGGGCGGCCTTCATGGTCGTTGCCATCCCAATAGACTGAGTGCATGCCAGCATTGGTGATGTCATCGGCGAGTACATTGACCTTTTGGCCAGTGATGCTATAGACTTCCAACACCATGTGGCCTGTTTCCACAAGGTCAAAACTGATGGTGCTGCGTCCTTGCAAAGGGTTGGGAAACACCTGCATGCTCATGGCATCGCTCATGGAGCTGCCGCCAACACTTGTGGCAAATGAGAAGGGTACCTCTTCGGCATTCAAGATTGGACGCAAGGCCCCACCGTAGAGATTGACCATGCCTATGATGTGCATATTGGCTACGTTCCAAGTACTTGGGATAACCTTGGTATAGGTATGGAAAAATTCTTGGCCTGCAGATGCACTGTTGCCGATGACGCCGTTGGTACCCCAAGCACCTCCCAATCCATCGCGAAACACATGGTTGTGGGTGTAATTGAGGATGGGGTCCCCCAAGCCGAAAAGCGGAGAACCCACGGTTGTATTCGCATAATTGGTTTGGTCGTATCCCGTTCCCGATCCCACGACACCATCTTCGGTAAGATAGACATTGAAGCGCAGTTGGCCGGTTGTATCTCGCAAAAAGGTGGCCTTGACCTTGACTTTCAGGGTTCTCGTACCGACATCAAAACCAGCGCTGTCGATCGAAACGGCAACGACCGGGCTTTTTTGCAGGGCAACCGTCACTGCACTGTTCCAACTGCCGCGACTGATCGGCGCTCCCTGGCGGTTGATGGTTGCCTGCGGATAAGCTGGATTGTAAAATCCTTGGATCGATCCTCCGACGGTATTGTACATGGCGTCCCCATCGTGTACAGATGCTGCGATCGCATTGGGGTGCTGAACGAGCACATCCTCCAAGATCAAGGCTCCTTGGGGGCAATAGCCGCACCAAGCGCCTGTATATTCCTCAATCAATACCTTCTGAATGGTTTGGGCATGCAGTACTTGCATTCCTGCCAATAATACCAACCCTGTGAGTAAGCCTCTTTTCATAGCAATTTACCTTGTGTGCAACACTGATTAATAATTACCAGATAAATTTAAGACTTCTTTTCAACTTTTAACGCACTATTGTTGGCGTTTTGCAGACAATTACTTGATTAGATGCCCGATAACTATGAAGTATGTGGGCTTCTGTACGCCATTACCGATGACGTGGCCGCTTCAAAAAAGGAATTAGCATCGGCACATCCCTCTGATATTGTCGATAGGTCTCGCCATAGGTTGCCAGGAGGTCTCGCTCTTCAAATTGTATCCCAATGAGCAGGTAGGCAGTCATCACCTCGGCAAAAAAGAGGTGGTCATGGGTCATGGTAGGCGTGAACCAGAAAAGCAGCAACATCCCCAAATACAGGGGGTGACGCACGATCTTGTACATGCGAAGCATCTTTAAAGGCGCCTCACTCGAAGGCGCATCACGCCAAATCCTGATGACGGACCTGATGCCCACCAAATCCAATGCATCTGTAGCTGTTGCCGCCCATACCATGATCACCACGCCCAACAGGGCCATTCCCGAAAGCAAATAGCCCCAGACAGTTCCACCGAGATCATAAAGCGGCGGTGCGCTGGGAGACCACACGAGTGAAAGCGTGAAGAGCACAAATCCAGATAGCATCACATAAAAGCTGCGCTCCAATTCGGTGGGAATCCATCGGGCGAGCGCCCGCTTGAACCCCTTGCGCGCCATGAGGCTATGCTGCAAGCCAAATCCCAGTAACAACAGCAGGTTCAAAGGCATGCCGCCCCTGAAAATATACCATTCTTTGAATGTCCCTGGAAATTGGAAGTCCCAAAGCATCAGCGCAAAAGCAGCCATCCCCATTGCTGCTACAATGACGGCAAACACGGCAAATTGGAGAAAAAGAAGCTTACGCATGAGGCTCTAGAAGATCAATGCTTGAAGGTAAGTGAATTTTGAAGGCGATGCAATGGCGCAAGGGGGCAGCCTCCCTATACTCCCCCTAGGTGGATTGCCGCTATTTCGGAAGACGTGGGGGAGTGTCCTCAGGTTTTACGGCAAAATAGCCTCCTATTTTGGGTGCGCCGTTAAATTCAATGTGGTTGCTTTCCTTTAGAATACGAAGGTAGCGCTCGACCGACGCAATGGATTTATGACTTCTTTTTGCAATTTCAGGAGCCTTGATCCCGGGGGATTTGCTAATCAATTTTAAGATCTTGGCCAATTCTGCGATCAATCTTTTGTTTGTGCCTTCAATGGAGACTTCATTCTCTCCCTCATTTACACCCTCATTTACACCCTCATTTACACCATCATTTACACCATCATTTGCACCCTCATTTGCACCATCATTTGCACCATCATTTGCACCTCGAAGTGGTCGTCCAAGACCTAGATCTGGGTAAATCAATTTCAGATGATTGGAACTCAATGACCAAAGAGGCTCATCGAAACCATTTTCCTTACAGTCATTGATCATCCGCAATGTCCCGCTGCCAAGCATTTCGATGAAGCCACGAATGTAGCACACCTGGGCAATGTCGGGATTACGAAGGATCGAAGCATGCTCACGCCTAAGATCATCCACGCTCAAATCATCGGGCAGACTCCCATAACTGGAGATTTCTAGGCGATCGACGAAAATAGAAATATGCACACTACCCGAAACAGACGAATAATTTCTATGAACGAGCGCATTCAATAACCCTTCACGAATCGCAAACGGAGGATAATTGGGGGTTTCTACACGCTCCATACCCACCAATCGTGTCTTTTTTCCAAAAGTAACCTCCAAGAAGCCCATCACAGCCTCAAAATTGGCAAACAAATGACCATCCAATTGGCGGTCATAGGAGGTCGTCAATCCAGACTTCTCGCCAGAGTATGCCGTAAGCCGCACACGGCACTGCGGTAAGAACGTAGAAGGATGCTTCGCGAAAAGAATGATCGCAGCATTGGTAATGCTTCCATCTCGCAGCAAGCCCAACCGTATGAGAAAATCTTCGATCGTCAATCCCGAGATAGGGTTGATCTTATGCGCATTGTAGGCTTTGATCGTTTTCAGAATTTCTTTTTCATCCAGATCATCTAGCTCAGCACCCAAAACTGCCTGTCGCTCCCAATGATAATCTGCGGCTTTGCGATCACGCACCAAGCTTCCGATTTCTGAACGATTGGCGAGCAAAATCTTCCCATCTCTGAGTGCATAGATGTTGCCACCACAACTGTAAGGCTTTTTTGATCCAGCCCATAAACTGACATGGACAATGCTTTGATTCTGATAGACCAACCTCGTCAATGAAAATGGAGCATCTGGCACAATAGATGCCTGCAATCGCTTGAGGAGTTCCGTATCTGAGGCTGGACCAGTATCTAAGCCCAAAATCGCGCCGTCTTCTCCTACACCCACAAGCAGGTCGCCTCCCTCACCATTGATCAGGGCCGACATCGTCTTGGCCACGTGATCTTCATCCCACACTGGAGCAAAGACCAAGCGGTTGCCTTCCCCCTGCGCGATCAAATTTTCAATGATATCCTCGTGGCTCATGACTTCCTCGCATTTGTATCCAAAATCTCCTGCACAAATCCCAAATCAGAAAACTGTGTGCCAATGTAAAGCAAAGCATCGTCCAACCGATGAAATTCTTGCGCCCAGTTGCCCGTTCGCAACGTGATCGGCTGCCCCTCTTTGAGCACATGGTTGTAGATGTCAAGGGTGCGTTCATCAAAAAATGTATTTTTCTCCACTGTGACAGCGATCTTTTCTCCACGAGGGTCGCGACCGACGATCTTTTTCAACAGTTGCCGCGCAAAGACCACATCGCGGTGCACCAAAAACCAATACGGTTTCCCCGAAGCCGTAGCGCGCTTGATCTCTTCAAACGTGATATTGAGCTCGCCGATGTTACCTGTCCCATAATAAGGTCGAATGATCCCCAAAAAGACATCACAAGCGTCCACGGCTGCCAAACAATTTTCCAGATTGGATTGAAAAGGACTCACTTTAATGGTGCCGATATGAGAGTTCAGCACTTCATAGCCGTAATTGCGAAGCACCGAGCAGATCGTAGATAACTGATCCTCAAAACCATAAACTGTAGATCCAACCATCAGACGTATAGGTGCCTCCATTTTTCCGACATGTTTTTACGTTGTTGCAACCCAAATAAGCTTCTTTTTTCTTGGAGATTCAAACCCGATCCGTCAACTGTAGCCCCACCCAGCGATCCATCCCCGCAAAATCATCGGGGGCAAACCACTGCAGATCGTCATAGCGTCGAAACCATGTAAATTGCCGCTTGGCGTAGCGTCGCGTGTTCCGCTTGATGAGGCGCACGGCCTCGGCCAAATCATGATCGCCACGCAAATAACCCACCATCTCACGGTAGCCCAGCGACTCAAGCCCTTTGCAATCCCAGCCATAGGCCTCCCCTATGCTTGCAGTCTCGGCCTCCAACCCATCGACCAGCATCTGATCGACGCGTTTTTCGATTTGGCCATAGAGCTGCTCACGTGGCAGCTCCAAACCCATTTTGATGTCCTGCCAAGGATTTTTCCGCGTCTTGGCCCCCTTGCGAAAGCCCGAGATCGGCGTGCCCGAAGCGCGCCACACCTCCAAGGCCCGGATGATACGCGCCGGATTGCGCTGATCGATCTGCGCCCAGGTCTCAGGATCGGCCATCTGCAATTCCGCCTGCAATGGCTCCAGGCCACACTGCGACAGCTCCCGATTCAGCGCGGTACGCACCTCCTCAGGAATCTCAGGAATTTCATCGAATCCCTCCCAAATTGCTTGAAAATACAAGCCTGTGCCGCCTACAAGGATCAGGGTTTCGTGCTGCTCAAACAGCTCAGCCGTCAATTGGTCGAGGCGACGCGCAAATTCACCTGCATTGAAGGGCTGATCAGGTGCCAAAATGTCGATCATCTCATGCCGCACGGCAGCACGCTCGGCCGCAGTGGCCTTGCCGGAGCCAATGTCGAGGCCACGGTAGATCTGGACAGAATCTGCCGAAATGATCGGGCAATGCAGCCGCTGCGCCAAATGCAGCGCATAAGCGGTTTTCCCGACCCCAGTTGGGCCCACGATGGAGATGAGTGATGACATGTGAGGTGCAATTTGCCTAGTGAATATTCAAAATTCAAACACTATATTTGCCCACCGCCAGAAAAAGGAAAAATCGCCCTTCGCGGGCTGTTTTGGCCATTTGTTTGACTGAAATTTCTGCAATTCAATGAAAACTGCACTCGTTTTTCCAGGACAAGGATCGCAAGCGCCCGGCATGGGCAAGGCGCTCTATGAAAGCTCGGCTGCTGCCAAGGCCCTGTTTGACAAAGCACCCGGCATCTTGGGTTTTGACATCGTCAAAATCATGTTTGAGGGCACCGAGGAGGAACTGAAACAAACCTCGGTCACGCAACCAGCCATTTTCATCCATTCGGTTGCCGTCGCGATTGCGGGCGGCTACCATGGCGACATGACAGCCGGCCATAGCTTGGGCGAATTTTCGGCCCTCGTCGCAGCAGGTGTTTTGAGCTTTGAAGAAGGCTTGCACCTCGTTCAGATTCGCGCAAATGCGATGCAAAAGGCCTGTGACCTCACGCCTAGCACCATGGCCGCCATCGTGGGATGTGACGATGCAACCGTCGAGCAGGTCTGCGCCGCGATCAGCGAGATCGTCGTCCCCGCCAACTACAACACCGTCGGCCAACTGGTCATCTCGGGTTCAGAGGCAGGTGTCGATCTTGCCATTGAGAAATGCAAGGAGGCAGGTGCAAAAATCGCCAAGCGCCTCACCGTCAATGGTGCTTTTCATTCCCCGTTCATGCAACCTGCCGCTGAGGAACTGGAAAAAGGCATTCGCGCAGCGAATTTCAACGATGCCCGCATCCCCGTCTATCAAAACTATACCGCATCGGCTGAGACCGACAAGGAGCGCATCAAAGCCAACCTGATCGCCCAACTCACAGGCCCTGTGCGCTGGACCCAAACCGTTGAAAACATGGTCAAGGACGGCTGCTCCAAATTCATCGAATGTGGCCCCGGCAAGGTGCTCGCAGGCTTGGTAAAACGCATTGACCGCACGTTGGTTACTGAAAACTACGAGTGAGTTTTTAGTTAGTAGTTAGCAGTTAGCAGTTTTGGATGAAGAGCAATGCAACTGCTAACTGCTAACTGCTACTTGCTAACTGCTAACTGAGACCTCCTTATGAATATAATACTTACAACATCCTAAAGATGAAACCAGTCCTACGTTACGCTCCCAGCCCCACGGGGCCCCAACATATAGGTGGTCTGCGCACTGCCTTGTATTGTTATCTCCTGACTCAGAAGCTCGACGGCGAATTTATCTTGCGCATCGAGGACACCGACCAAGGCCGGTTTGTGCCAGGCGCGGAGGAATTCATCGTGCGGGCCGTCGAATGGCTCGACATTCAGTTTACCCAAGGTGTGCATGTGGGCGGCCCACACGCGCCCTATCGGCAGAGCGAGCGCAGCGCCCTCTACCAAGGCTACGCCAAGCAATTGGTGGAGGCAGGGCATGCCTATTACGCATTTGACACGTCTGAAGAACTGGAAGAAATGCGGGCCAAGTTGGAAGCCAGCGGCATCGACAACCGAGGCTACAACTACATCACACGCATGAGCATGCGCAACAGCCTCACGCTGCCCGCAGAGGAGGTCGCCCGACTCGTGGCAGCAGGCACCAATTGTGTCGTGCGCCTCAAAGTACCCGCCAAGGCCGACATCCGCTTCCACGACGAGATCCGGGGTGCACAGCACTGGCATAGCAGCAATGTCGATGACCGCGTGCTGCTCAAAAGCGATGGCCTCCCCACCTATCACCTCGCCAATGTGATCGACGACCACCTCATGGGCGTCACGCACGTCGTGCGCGGCGAGGAGTGGCTCAGTTCCACCCCGACACACGTGCTCCTGTATGACGCATTCGGGTGGCGCGACACCATGCCCAAATTTGCACACCTCGCCTTGCTCCTCGGCCCCAATGGCCAGAAGCTCAGCAAGCGCAATGCAGACAAGTTTGGCATTCCGATTTTCCCATTTGACTGGTTTGACGAGGCATCTGGCGAAATCTGGAAAGGCTACAAGGACTTGGGTTACCTCCCCGAGGCCCTGCTCAACTACATTGTATTCCTAGGCTGGCACCCTGGCGGCGAAAACGAGATCTTTTCGGTTGCTGAAATGGTCGAATTGTTTTCCTTGGAGCGTTGCCACCATGCGGGCGCGCAGTTTGACATGGCCAAACTCAAGTCCTTTCAGGAGCATTACTTGCGTCTGAAAAGCGATGCCGAGCTGGCTGAGATGATGCGACCATCGGTGGCAGCAGCAGGATATGACGTTTCTGACGCCTACCTCCAAGCCTTGGCACCGCTCATGCGCGAGCGCATCAGCTTTGCGCATGAGGTCGTGGAAAAGGGGAAATTCCTCTTTGAAGCGCCCACCACCTACGATGCCGCATTTGCCTCCAAAAACTGGAAGCAACAAAGCATCGAACTGCTCACGGCCTTTATGCCCGGTTTGGAGGCTCTCACGACTTGGACGACACAGTCTGTCCATGATCTTTTCCATGTATTTGTCGCCGAGCAAGCTGTCGGCTTTGGCAAAGTGATGGCACCCTTGCGGCTAGCCCTCACAGGCGTCGCCGCTGGACCAGGCTGCTTTGAAATGGCCGAGGCTTTTGGCAAAGTGGAAACGCTACGCCGCATCCAGACCGCGTTGGATCATCTCCCTGCACAATAAACTTGTTGCAGGGAGGTGACCCCGCAACTCTATCCTCACCAAGACGTATAAACCGTCCAATTCACCCTAGCGCTTTTCCCTTGGCCAAAGACATCCGCAAGTTTATCAACTACACAAAAGAGGCCTTTTTTTGGCCTTTTCACCTGATCGGCATGGGCATACTTGCCATGGTCACCGCAGGGGCGATGGTCTTGTTGTACAATGTCTTTCACTTCGATGTCCTAGGGCTTGGCTTTGTTTTTGGCGGATTGGAGATGATATTTCTGAGCTTGATCACCCGCAGCAAGCGCTTCAGGCGGGCCATCAACATGAAGTACCGGGTGGAATTGCAGAGCTATGCCTACGTCGCCAAGCTCACGGAATACTACAATATCTTGAGCGCGAAAAGTCAACGCCGATTTGAGGAATTCAGGGTAAAATTGGGAGAGGCCAAGCAAAATTACAGCAAGCTCAATGAGCGATTTCCTGAGATTGTGCAGCAATACCAGGAGAAAATCGATGTCTTGCAGCTCAACTACATTCGATTGCTGAGCACCTTCGATCGATTTCCAGACCTGCTCAAGCAAGATGACCCCACCAACCTGCGTAAGCAGATCGAAGAAATCAGAGGTAGCATGGGCGATGACGCCGGCAAGCTGCGCGAAATCAAGGAAAAACGGATTGCACTGTTGCAAGACCGCATGAGAAACTACAATGGGCTCCTCGAAAATTCCAAATTGGTCTCTGAGCAATTGCGCACCATCGAGGAGATGCTCAAATACCTGATTGAGCAACCGCTTGCGACCAAAGCTACCGAGGGCACAAGCTTGATCGACAATCTATTGACCGAGACGAGCGAATTGCACAATACCTTGAGCCAAGTCGAGGAAATCATGCGTTCAGATCTCGGGGCACCTGATTATGCACAAAGCGGGGGCAGCTACGACCGCAATGAAATGCGGGTAGAATAAGCCTTAGTCTTGCATGAGCTTGCTGCGGATCTTTTGTGCCGCAGGACTCAAAACGCCCTTGCTAGACCGCAGCTCTGTCACATAGGACTGGAGGAGCACGAAGAAACTTACCTGATACATGGTCTTGGATAGAATATCATAGACATCGATCAAATCCTTGTGCACCGTTTCATGCTTACCACTGCGCCCGATCACCTGTAGCTCATCGCTCCCCATTAAAAACAACTCACGCATATTGTTCATGCGCGCATTCATGGGCATCCAAGCATAATAGTCGGGCCATTTGTGGCGCAGATGCAGCAGCATAGCGAGGTAGATTCCCCCTTGCTCCAACAATTCAGCATCAGGATTATTCCCGAAAAAATAACCCAAGAAAGTGGTTTCTCCACCGACGACATTGATCACATCGCGCGCTGCTTCTGATCCGATCCCTTCGGTCTCCAGCAGAAACCATACTGTATTTTCAGCAGGAATGCGCCCTTCCCCCTTGCCGATCCAGGTCATCATGCCTTGCGGCAACAATTCTCCAGACTCAGCAGTAGCCCTTACGGTGACCAAATAGTGCGAAAAAAGCATGAGCAGGCGTGCATCTGCAAGGGCAGATGCAGGCATAGGGAGCTTGCTGGCAAGTGCAGCTCTGAGATCGTTCCAATCTTCTGCAAATTCCTCCGACGCGGCCAAGGTATCCGCGAAAGCCTGCAAGCCCATGACATCTGTATGATAAGTAGCTCCTAATACCCTGATACCCTGTGGGCTGTCATTGGAAGGCGTCAATAAAGCGTTCAATTCAGACAAACTGGAAGCCATAAGTTCAATTTTGATGCAAATTAGACAAAATTATGGCTGTAAATACCTCAAAAAATGCAGTCCTAGGCCGATTTGTTTTCAGGTGAATGTGTAGCTTGGTTGCGCCCCAATGCGATTCTCGTTTACTTTGCCTTTCTGATTTGAAAACGCATCTATCGCTTCCAATATGACTGAATACATCTACCAAACGCTGCTCCTCGAGGTCGAGGGTGCAACCTTGAAGATCACCATCAACCGCCCAGAGGCCATGAATTCCCTCAATTCCACTGTGGTACATGAACTCGGCCATGCGATGAACCATCTGCAAGCCAATGCTGCATTCAAAGGAGCCATCATCACAGGTGCGGGCTCCAAGGCATTTGTCGCCGGGGCAGACATCGCAGGCGTGAATCAAATTCCCGATGAACACACCGAAGGCTTCAGCAAATTTGGGCAGGAAGTCTTTTTTCAAATCGAGCGCTCGACCAAGCCTGTCATTGCAGCTGTCAATGGTTTTGCATTGGGAGGCGGCTGTGAACTTGCGATGGCTTGCCACCTGCGCATCGCCTCAGACAACGCCAAGTTTGGGCAGCCCGAGGTCAATCTTGGCCTCATCGCAGGCTATGGCGGCACCCAGCGACTCGTGCAATTGATCGGCAAGACCAAAGCGACAGAGCTGCTGCTCACAGGCGCGGTGATCAAAGCCGATGAAGCCTTGGCGCTTGGATTGATCAACTATGTGACGTCCCCCGAGGAGCTGCTGGCTAAGGCTAATGCCTTGCTAGAACTCATCTATTCTAAATCACCGCTCGCGGTCGCCCTCACCTTGGAGTCCATTGCGGCAGGCGTGCACGATCCATCAACAGGATATGCATTTGAAGCAGCAGCATTTGGCCGCGCAGCACGCTCCAAAGATGGGCGCGAAGGCACAGCTGCATTTTTGGAAAAACGCAAGCCTGTTTTTACAGGGGAGTGATGGAATCCCAATTGAACGACGCCCTGCCCAATGGTGAAGCGGCGGATCAATTCAAGTGATCGGCTTACCGATGCTCATTTTGATTTCAACATCGCCAAAACTTTTTCTGCGGCCAATCTTCCGGTCTCAGCAGCGCCGTTCATAAAGCCACCAAACTCGACACTCGTGTGTTCGCCAGCAAACAACATGTTGCCGACCGACGTCGCGATCTCATCGCCGATCGAGCTGTATTGACCAGGTTTGGGGCAGATATAGCTGCCCTTGGACCAGGGGTGTTTCCACCAATTCATTTGCGATGAATAGCCCGTGTATTGGGCTTTGAAGCCCGGAAATGCTTTCGAGATTTCATCCAAATAGGCCTCTCCCCCACCCTTGCTGATACCAGCTCCCGTATTGCCGCCAAAAAAGATGGAATAAATGGACTTGCCGGCATTGTCGTTTTGGAGATGGAAGCTGTCCCAGCTCGTGTGGATGATGGGCGTGTAGAGGTATCCTTGGAAGCCTTGCTTGCGCCAGATGCGTTCGCCCATGTCCAAAAAGTACTTGCCGTTTTGTCCAGCACCTAGCTCGCGGATGCATTTGAGTTTGGCGGGTGTCATGCCAGCGAGCTGATCGATCCCTTGCACATCGCGCAACACGGTATAAGGGATCGTCATGATCACGATGTCGGCATCGACCTCCTTTTTCATGTTTTGGAACGATAGCTTGAATCCCTTGCCTGCGCCTTGGACGCCGACCAAGGGCGCATCGAGCATGATTTGATCACGCAGCCCGTCGGCCAGGCGATCACACAATTGCTGATTGCCGCCCAGCAATTTGATGCTTTCATCGCTTTCACCAAATAGATCAAATTGCCCCGCCGGCTGTTTGCCTACGAGTGCTGTAAAATTCACGGCACTTTGTTCGGCGAGTTCCAAGCCATACTCGCCGACATAGGCGACCTCCAATGCTTTTCTAAACCACGCATCCAGGTGCAGACTGTCCAGGTAAGCATCAAGCGACATATTGTCCAAGGCGACAAATGCCTTGCCACGTTTCTTGGAGTCTTTGCCTACTTGTTTGCGTATCGATTGAAAGGCACGGATAAAATCAGCCTGTTCATAGGCTTTCCCCTCCATCCAAAAGAGCTCGGGGGCTAGGCCATCAGTCGCCTTCAACAGTTCCGTGACACCAAACTCCTTCGCTAGTTCCCGGATGTCCAGATGATTGCTATCAACAAATTCACCGCCGAGCTCAGTTGTACCGCTATTGCCATTGAGTTTTTGGGTAAACATGCGTCCACCCGTGCGGTTGCTCGCCTCGTAGAGGCTTACATTTTTGGAGATGCCCGCCTTTTTGAGGATGTGGGCAGCGCGCAGACCCGCCATCCCTGCACCCACAATCACGATTTTGGTATCGCTGTCTTCCAGCCAGCGCATGCTCGGCAGGAGGCTCAAAGCAGCTAGGCCAGCCGCACCATAGCCCAGTCGTTTCAGGAATTCTCCTCGGGAAATCCCAGAGGTGGTATTCAATGCCGCCCATTCCGCGACCTCATCGGCAGGGATAGCATGATTGTCAGCAATTTGCGAAAGATTCAACGCCCGTTTGAGCGATTGGAAGAGCAGTGATTTGGACATAGGATGACTTTGGAAGTTCAATATCGGAATTCCCTCCACAATCACCAACAATGAATTCCAGATTTCAAGCCACCAAGGCATCCAACTTCTCCATCGCCTCAGCATGCGGAATGGTTTGGCCATTCTTGGCTTGCCACCTTCCAAATGCAATCCTCTGCTCCAAATCGGATGAAATTGGAACTGGATTCGCTTCACCACCGCTTCGAATCCACGCCAAAAGCCCTTCCAGCATCTCTCGATCCTAAAGTGCCTCGATATGGCGAATCAATTCTGTTTTGATCGCATCGATACTAAAATGATTATTTGCCCAGCAACTCCGCAGCCTTGGCCACAGCCCTTCCCAAACCACTCGCATCCTTGCCGCCAGCACTTGCGAAAAAGGATTGGCCGCCGCCGCCGCCTTGGATTTCCTTGGCGATCTCACGCACGAGGTTGCCAGCATGCACCTTGCCTGCCTGCTCCAAGTCTTCGGTGATGACGACATTGAGCATCGGCTTGCCATCAAAGAGCGCCCCCAAGACGATCACCGCATTGGTCAAGCCCTTGCGCAGGTCAAAGGCGAGGGTCTTGAGTTCCTTGTCGCTCGGCACCTCGACGACCTCATTGATCAGGTTGATGCCACCGACCAATCTTGCCTTTTGCAGCAAACCTTCTTTGAGGTCGCCCACAGCTGCCGCTTGCAGCTTTTGCAGGTCTTTTTCAAGCTTGCGGTTGGATTCGATCAGATTTTCCAAAGTCTTGGCGGGGTCTTGGGTATTGCGTAGCAAACCCATGAGGCTGTCCAAAGTAGCCAGCTTTTGCTCCAAGTAAGCAATAGCGCCATCGCTCGTCACGGCCTCGATGCGGCGCACGCCTGTCGAGATCGAGCCTTCAGACACGAGCTTGAAGAGCCTGATCTCTGCGGTGTTTTGTACGTGTACACCCCCACACAACTCGACAGAGTATTTGGGATCAAACGTGATCACGCGCACAGCATCGCCATATTTCTCACCGAAGAGCATCATGGCACCTAGGGTGCGGGCTTCGGCGATGGCGACATTGCGGCGCTCGCCGAGGGCAATGCCTTCGGCGATCTTGCTGTTCACGATGCGTTCGACCTCAGCGATTTCAGCATCGCTCATCTTTTGGAAGTGGCTGAAGTCAAAGCGTAGGATTTGGTCATTGACCAAGGAGCCCTTTTGCTCCACGTGCGTACCGAGCACGCGGCGCAGGGCCGCGTGGAGCAGGTGCGTCGCGCTATGGTTGGCGCGGATGAGGCGGCGACGCTCGGCATCGACCTCGGCATCCCACTCGGCTGCTGCATTCTCAGGCAGCTGGTCCACGAAGTGAATGATCAGGTCATTTTCCTTTTTGGTGTCGAGCACTTGAATGATCTCATTGGCGCTGCGCAGCACGCCTGTGTCGCCGACTTGACCGCCCGACTCGGCATAAAAAGGTGTCTGGTCGAGAATGATTTGATACACATTGCCTTTGGCGGTCTCCAAGGTGCGGTAGCGGGTGATTGCCGCTGCGCCACTCGTGCTTTCATAACCCGTGAACACTGGCATGCCGTTCATCGGCTGAACCTCAACCCAGTCGCCAGTTTTGACCTCGCTTGCAGTTCTGCCGCTGTCTTTTTGTTGCTGCAACAAAGCTTCGTAGCCCGCCTCATCGACCGTGAGACCTTTTTCTTTTGCCATGACCTTCGTGAGGTCGATTGGGAATCCAAATCGGTCATAGAGGTTGAAGGCAAATTTGCCGTCGATCTCACTGCTGCCTGCGTGGTCACGCACATAGTCGTCAAACATGCGCGTGCCGCGCTCCAAAGTGCGCAGGAAGCTCTTCTCTTCCTCTTCGACCACCTTCTTAATAAAGGCCTTCTGGGCCATGACTTCGGGGAATACATCGGCATAGATCGCAGCTAAGACATCGACCAACCGAAACAAGAATGGCTCGGTGCGGCCGAGGAATTGGAAGCCATAGCGGGATGCGCGACGCAAGATGCGGCGCACGACATAGCCCGCTTTGCCGTTGGAGGGAACCTGTCCATCGGCGATGCAAAAGCAGATGGAGCGGATGTGGTCCATCACTACGCGCATCGCGATGCTTTCTTCCTCGGTGCGGCCATACTTGCAGCCATACTCCTTTTCGAGGAAATCGATGTAAGGTTTGAAGACGTCTGTGTCGTAGTTGCTGCGCTTGCCTTGGAGCGCCATACAGAGGCGCTCAAAGCCCATTCCAGTGTCCACATTTTTGGCCGGCAAAGACTCCAAAGATTTGTCGGCCTTGCGGTTGAATTCCATGAATACGAGGTTCCAAACCTCGACCACTTGCGGGTGGTCATTGTTCACCAGTTCCTGGCCCGGCTGCGCAGCCTTTTCCGCTGGTGTGCGGATATCTATGTGCAATTCTGAGCAGGGTCCACAAGGCCCAGTGTCGCCCATTTCCCAGAAATTGTCCTTCTTGTTGCCCCTCAAAATATGGTCTTCGTTCACCCATTTTTTCCACTCCTCCAGCGCCTCGATATCCTCTGGCATATTGTCGCCAGCATCGCCTCCAAAAATGGTCACATAGATGTCGTCTTTGGGGATGCCAAAGACATTGTGCAACAAGTCCCATGCCCACTCAATCGCCTCCTTTTTGTAGTAATCACCAAAGGACCAATTGCCGAGCATTTCAAACATGGTGTGATGGTAGGTATCGTGGCCCACATCGTCCAAATCGTTGTGTTTACCGCTAGCACGCAGACATTTTTGCGTGTCAGCTATCCTCGGTGCCTTGGGTGGCTTGATACCCAAAAAATTGTCCTTAAATTGAGCCATTCCTGAGTTGTTAAACATCAGGGTAGGGTCATCCTTGGCGATGATCGGCGCCGACTCCACAATGAGATGTTGGCGTTCTTGGAAGAATGAGAGGAATTGGCTGCGGATTTCAGAAGAGGATTTCATACCGTGGGGCAAAAATGTTTTTAACAGGGGTTGGTGGATAAATTTCCCAGATCGCTTGTGCGAATGGTTTTTAACACTAACTTTGGCTCTGTGGATAACCTGTTGATAACCTCAAGAGTCTGAGGTTGACCGACAGAATCCATCCAAGATGTCGATATTTGCGCGGCCGTTGCCGCAGGGAATGCTGCTTTCATTAAGGTTGCAAAATTAAGAAAAAAAGAGGCAATTCTATGGCGAAGATCAAATATTACTACGACACGGAATCGTGCAGCTTTGAAAAGGCTGCATGGGATGGCCCCACCATTTTGCGCACCGTCCTTTCCTATACATTGGTTTCGAGCCTGGTAGCCGTGGCCTTTGTGGTCTATCTCTTCTATTTTGCCTCCAATCCCATCACCAATCAGCTCAGACAAGACAATCGCGACCTCGTAACGCAGTTGGAAAAGTTTGACGAATCGATCGCCCTCTTGGAGACCGATCTGGAAAACCTCCACAAAAAGGATGAGGAGGTCTATCGCAGCATCTTGAAAGCAGAGCCACTCACCAATCAATGGGAAGCTGGGTCTGGCGGTAGCGCCGAATTCAAACCCTTTGAAAAAGAAAGCCTCCAAGAGACCGATGCGCGCATGAATGCACTGAACGGCAAGGTGCGTGTGCAAAAGGAAAGCTTCAGAAGACTGCTCGCCATGTATGCGGGCAAGGAAGAAGAAATGAAACACCTCCCGTCGATGCGGCCTATCGCCAATGATCTGATCAGCGGCTTTGGATATCGCATGCACCCGATCTTGAAGGTGCGCAAGCTGCACACCGGCCTCGACTTTGGTGCGCCCATGGGCTCACCGGTCTATGCCACCGCAGACGGCGTCGTGATCCTAGCCGGCAATGGCGCAAATGGCTACGGTACGCAGATCGATTTGCAACATGGCTTCGGTTACGAAACCAAGTACGCCCACCTGAGCCGCA
>JANORP010000075.1:0-23234 GCA_031415375.1 Bacteroidota bacterium
CTGGGGATCACGATTCCGCAAACAGAATATGAGTTTTCGGTTTCTCCCGCACTTCCTGCATTGGATTTGCAGTCAGGATTCCTCGATTTTGGAGCCTTTCCTCCAGCTGCCGGGGACTATGCGATCACGATGACCTTGACCAACTCGACCGGGGCCTGTGTGATTGATTTTCAACAAACAATACGCATAGATAGTGCAGACGGGGGACAGGGGACATTGACCTTTGGCCCTGGAATCGATAGCATTTTTTGTAGTTCAGAGTTGATTGCACAGTCGATCTTGATCCCTGATTCCTTGTATCAAATGGGGCGATTCTTTAGTAGTCCAGCAACCTTGGCATGGCTTGATCGAGACACCGGCTCGATTTCGCTTGCTGCTACCCCAGCCAGGACGTATGATATCTTCTTTGTACTTTCCAACGTCTGCAACGACACAATCAGATATCCACAGTTGAAGGTGGAGACGCCAGCGTTTGTGACGATGCAATATACCGATGGAGATACCATCACCGATGAATTTTGCAGAAGTGGATTGGTGAATGCAAGCCCCATTCTCAACCCGCCATCGACAGGGTACTTCTACTCGGCACCTGTAGATCCATTTGATACACTGGTATTTGAGACCGACTCGACGACAGGGATCATTGACCTCTCCCAAACTGAGCCCGGGTTCTACTCCATTTATTTTGTGGACACGAGTGGTTGCACGGGATCGGTCTCGGCAGATATTCGCATCCTCTCTGGCCCTACCAATATCGCCCTTACCATCACACCCAATGACACGATTTGTGCTGGTACAGAGACGACCCTGCGTGGGTCTGGTGGTGATAGATACTATATGAATTTCGGCTTGGCCGTGGATACGGCCAAGATCGTCGTCACATCTGGATTGCTAGATGGTGATACGATACGGATGGTGGTTGAGGATCAATTTGGCTGCCAGACAGAATTGATCAACATCATGACTGTCTTTCCCATCCCCGATGGAATACCTATCTCGGTGCCTGGTACGATCAGTGGGAGTGACTCGATCATTTTCTGGATGCAGACCAATGCACCAGCGACGAAGTTCTTTTGGACGGTCGCAGGGTCGGGAAGTGTGAGTTTTTCTACTGATGGTGATTCAACTGCCTTAGTAGATCCAGGAGGTGCGGCATCAATCAGGAACCTGGCAACGCTACAAAGCAGTTATTCGCCTGGCATTGCCACATTTTACGTGCTACCAAAAGCTAAGATCTGTGTTGGAGAAATCGACACGGTCATCGTGAAAATCAACCCCAGCAATGTCAATATCTTCATACCAGAGGTCTTTACACCCGACAACAATGGGAAAAACGATACTTGGTTGATCCAGTGGCGCACCGATGTCAATCCGAATGATTATATGATCATGTTGTATAACCGTGGGGGTGGTCGCGAATACCTCATGGATGGCCTCACCGATCAATGGAATGGTCAAGACTTACCCGATGGCGTATATTGGTATGTGTTGATGTTGAAAAACGGGACTACCGTTTCAAATGGTGCAGTTACAATTCGGAGGAAATAACCATGAAGGCAATGCAATTACACGCTCCTTGTTGCCGTATCATGGCGCCCTTGATTCTTATGCTTCTGTTCTGCTGGACCTCAAGGCTACAGGCGCAACAAATCCCGGTATCTGATATGTATGCCTTCCAACCGCACTGGGTCAATCCCGCCGCGGTTGGCACCTCTAGCCTCAATAATCTGCTGCTCTCCTATCAACAGCGCAAGATTGCTTGGGGCAGCTTTCGCTCCATGAGCCAATTTCTTAATTTCCAAAGTGGACCCAAGGGAAGAAACCGAAATTTTGGGTGGGGCCTCTTTGTCAACAATGATATCGAACATACTGAAAACCGGATTTCCATCAATGGAGCGGTTTCCGTGCAAATTTTGCGCAATCAGTTCAATATGTTATCGTTGGGTATCAGTGGCGGCCTACTCAACTGGGGATCCAGCTATGATCAAAGCAGGGTTTATGACAGGAGTGATGAGTTGCTCACCAAGACAAGAAACTTCTCTGAACTCGATGCAGGTTTTGGTGTGCGCTATGCCTACAACAACTACTTCTTGAGGGCCGAGGCGAATGCGTCGGTCTCGCAATTGCCTGGCAATCTTGTCTCTAAGGCTTCATTTGGCCCTGTCCTGAACCCGCAGCTGCTTACTGGAGGCAATGCGCTGTTTACATTTGACAACAATCTCTACTTCGGCCCGATGGTCTTGTACCGCAATACTGTCCTCGACTCTGCGACGACGCTTACCAAGGGAACACTCGATCTTGGGGCCAAATTTGAGCTCACCCGTTACGGTTTATGGGCGGGAGCTGGCTATAGGATCAATCGCGCCGCGATAGTAGGTGGGTTTGGGATGAAAATCATCAATCCTGATACCTTGTTTGAATCCAGTCGCACGGCTTATTTCCTTGGTTTGAATGCAACGGCTAGTTATCCCATGAATGAATCATCGGTATTTGGACCGACGTTTGAGTTGGGCCTGGTCTTGCAATTTGGGCGCGTCGGTGAGATGACAGCCCGCCAAGATACGCTGCAACAAATACGAGGGGCTTTTTGGAAAAACGATGGTAACATCAACAATCACAAAGTCGCACGCTTGATCGCCAATTCTCCACCAAACCTTCGCGCCAAGACCAATCTTGAGGAAAGGACAGTGACGCTGAGCTATGGTTGGGACGATGATATCTATGCCTATGTGGGCGATCATCCTGAATTTGTGTATGATACACTCCTCTCTGCGGTGGGTCAAGAGTGGGTGGGCATCGATGGTGTGCTCACCAATATGGTTACCGAGGTCATTAAGGAGGCCTTGTTTCCAGATACAATCAATACGGTTTTCCCAGATAGTATCGAGCGCCTACGCAACCTTTCCTCGATAGAGCTCAAGGGGTACTTGAAAGTCAATCAGTTGGATGCAGACTTTGGTGCGCAAGGGGCAGTGTATGCTGGCGACCTGCCAAGCAAGGGCACGAACAATGATACCCTGCGCATGCGCATCAAATACGATGGCACTGATACCGTGATCGTGATGCACAAAGGCCAAAACCTCTCCAACTTGCAATTGGCTTGCCTCAAGCTCCATAGCATGCGCAAAAAAATGGAGTATGAGTTCAACAAGCTTTATGGGAGAGACATGGCGCTTTTCTGGGAAGGGGAGAGCATCAACGATGAAAAGATGAAAGGGCGTAAGCCTGTCTTTCTCAAGATACCAGAGATCGTCACAGATCACCCCAATCAGAAGCCATATATGGTAGGGCAGGTGCGCCTTAACTTTACACGCATCCCCAACTATTTCGAGCAACGCAATGGCGTTGAGGCTGGTACGAAGGGGGTCAAAGGCAATCGCAAAAATAATAAGAACAAACAACCTGCCCCCAAAGGCAAAGATGCCTATCGAGACCCTGTCGGGCTTCAGAAATAATCCCCCATCGAGGAAGGTCTAGGAGATGCGTCTTGCAAGCTGTTGCAAGACGCATCTTGCATGATGGCCTTCCTTGGTCAGCATTTTGAATCGGCGTTGCCCCCCCGCAGGCTGAACGAATCGCTATAGCTGAAGCAATGTCTCCTGACAAAGACATAATCGAACCTCAGTTCTGGAATAGACGATCTCAAAAATTTTGTCGATTCCGCAGGAATGGCCACAAAATATGTGATTGGTGCACGTAGTGGAAGGTCGCGACCGTCCACTACGTGTGCATGTTTGAAAAAACCTGCCATTCCATCGGAATTGGCATGCATCAAATGATTTGAGTGTGTAACAAATTGGGGGAGCCCGCGGCATCCTGCCGCACTGCGTCCTCGCAAAGCGGGAGGGCATAGATCATTTGCCTCCGGCGAAATCAACTAAAATCGCCGATTTTGAGCGTTTTAGGCAGGAGGCAAACGGTCGATCGTCCTTCGGCCCCCGCCTTGCTGCGGGACAGGCAGAGGCCTCGGACTCAGCGATTTTTGTTGATCTCCCCTAGATTGTTACGCACTCAAATGATTTTAATCCAGAAGTGAGGTTAATCGAGTGGGGGGTGTAAGGTTTTGATTGAATTGGTGGATTTATTGAGGGCTTGGTCCTTGTGGTATTCACCTGCTTGTGGGCACCGCTGGTTCTGGACTCTTGCTGATATGGGCGCTTTATGGGCATCTAGTTAATAATTGGGTTGAAATACGTGCAGAAATGGTGGCGACAACTAGGTGAAATGCCGATTGGGACGGCCAGCTGCATGCTTCGTTTTGTCATCGCCTACATTGCATGGGGAAACGGATGTGTATAATATTTAATGCAAAGAGGATGTAAATCTTGCGTGTTGTGGGAAAGTGTTTTTGATTGTTTTTGCAGGGATTCTGTCTCGCGGCATCTAAATTTGGCCAAATTTGGCCTTTTTGTAAAACATTGCACGAATTCTTGCCTTTTGTAAAAAATATTTTCCAAAACATTTGCATATAAATCTTACATCAAGCATCTTTGTCTTAGTCAATAGCCACATGGCAATGTCAATCAACTTCGAAACGTAAAAAAAAATGAAAAAGATCAGCCAACTTTCTTTCGTTCTTCTCGCCTTGGTGGCGATGACCTTTGGTTGTCGTCCAGAAACAGTGGATCCGACCAGTACCAAAGGCGGAGCGCCCACGCTGCGTGGTGCTGAGGGAGATCCTCATCCTGTAATGGCGCCGGTTTGCGGTGCTACCAAGACTTATGCTTTGGTAAGTGAAGACGGTAGTTTGAAAGTGAACCGTTGCTTTGGCACGCCCAGCCAAGGCTTCCCATCGATCGCCTGCCCCAACAATTCGCCCAACTGGGGTTCGGTGACTGTATTGAATGGCCTTGCTGAATTTGCAGCCAACTTTGAGCTCGCCCCCAATTGGTTTGTGCAAACCGAATACACACGCATGGCATCGCCATCAGCGTTTTCCTTTGATGGCGCTGGATTGCCCATTGTTGACAACAATTGGAATGCCAGGGCGATCAATCCCGTCGTTGGCAAGTGGCAGTTGCGCGTAGGTGTGGCTACCACTGGCAATAACTTCGCAATGGGAGCCAAAATCGTAGTCGTAAAGCTGAGCATGACTGGGCAGATCGTCCCAAATTCTGCAACAACTTTGCGGCTCAAGGCTGTGCCAACTGGGAACGTGGCTAGCTCGCCCTACTTGGCAACATACAAGCGTAGCTATTGCCAGCAGCAATGGCCAGCAGTACAGACCATCATCAGGAACATTCCTACTGGAGGCTCAACTGCCTTGGCCCCTAGCATCGCAAATGCAGTCGGTGCGACCGACTACGAGTGGTCTTCCAATGCGACGACCCCTGCAATCACTGTAAATCCAAGCGCAAATACCACCTACACAGTGAAGGTGAGCGATGATAGTGGCCCACGTGCTGTGATCAAATACAAAGTGCGCGTCGGAAACGGCGGTGGCGGAAACGGCGGTGGAAATGGCGGCGGAAACGGCGGCGGCGGAAACGGCGGCAGTGGCAGTGGCAGTGGCAGTGGCAGTGGCAGTGGCAGCGGCGGCAGTGGCAGCGGTAGCGGACACGGGCACTAAGCCAATGACGAGCACCCTGCTGGAATAGCGCAAGATCTATCCAGCAGTGGTCATCGATAGGCGCTCACAAGATTGTCTTTGCAGCTTAGAGATCAATGCAGAGGCCGTCAACTGGGTTCTAGAAACAAGAAATGAATAGCGAATTTGGATAATGTTGTGAGAGGCTGCCCATAAGGCAGCCTCTTTATCGTAGCAGCCGCGCCGTGGAGATATGCTTGATCGAATTCGCAGCAAAGCGTCGGTGCTGCAGGTTGCAACCGCATGGAGGTAACGGTACACAGCAAAAAACATAAAACCGATGCAATTTAGTGACAGAAGTGATCAGTTCTTTACATGGGCTTGCCTGATATGTTGTAAAAGTCGTCGATAAAAGATACTTTTGCACTTGTAGGCGCAGGAGGCCAGATGGGTTTCAAGCAACGATGTACGTTTAAACTTCTACAAAATGGGAATGCTCGGGAGGATATTTGCGCGTGGGGGAGGCAGTCGTAGTACGCCCAATTTGCCATCAACTACCGTGGTCTTGCTACCGTCAGATGATGAAATCAAAGTTTCCAAAGACATGGTGGGAGAGAGCGCTAGGGCTGCAAAACAGCTGTTTCTGCTCATCACAGGTGCCTATGCCTATTGTGCTGTGACTGTCGCGACCCTCGATGGGCGCGAGATATTGGTACGCGAAAAGATCGTATTGCCGCTGTTGGGACTTCCTGTACCTTTTAGGTGGTTTTTTGTTGTGTCGCCCTTGCTCCTCATTTTTCTCCACTGGTATTTTTACCTGCACATCAAGCAAATGCGGCAATTTATCGAGGAGATTCCAGCCACGGATAGGGTAGGGCTGTTTCCATGGATTGTAACGCAAGATTATGTCTCAGAAAACAGGCGTCGCTTGGACATCAGGTCGCTCTGGGTGGAGATTGGTTTGTGGCACTATTGGCCCGCGATCTTGATTGCCTCATCGATCGCATCGATCAGGATACAAAACAATCTGATTGTCATCATAGGTCTTGCCGCTTCGCTCATATCTGTGCTTTCGTCGTTTCGGTTTCGACGCCGATACTATGAAAAACAGACGCGGTCCAAATTCGTCTATCGCATTTGTTTGATATTGCTACTTGCAGGAATCGGTCTCAATGGAATGTTGGCGTGGGTTGCGCGCTCCGATGTCGATTTGAAGACCGTTTTGGGCGATGACTTCGTCTATGATAGGGTACAAAGCGTCATAGGCGTGGATTGCTCCAACCAAATTTACCATGCGCAAGAAGGCCCATCCAGCCTCATTGCGGACCGTAGAAATTTGAGACGGGCATCGTTTCGGTCGTCGATCATCCCCGGGTTCCGTTGCAATGACTGCAATTTGCAAAACGCCGATTTCAGGGATGCAGTGATTGTCGGAGGCAATTTCCACCATGCCGATTTTTCAGGCGCTGATTTCCGAAATGCGATCTGCTATCATTGTGATTTGAGCAAAGCGATTTTAAAGCGGGTGAACTTTGCGGGTGCAAAGATCATCGGGAGCAAGATCGGTGCGGCAGATTTGCAAGACGCGATCTTTTTTGAAGCCCGTATCGACAGTGTAGAGTTTGGGCAGACACAGGCCGATGTCGCGAGAACATTCTATCGCGCCAAGGAATGGTATGACCAAGATTACCTCGCCAGTTTGCGCAGGCGCCAACCCAAATTGGTGGATGGATGGTATTACACCGACCATTGAAGAAATTAAATTTGGAATTGTTAAAGATATATTTGTAATTAGTCCTATTCAACTAAAAAAAGAAAGATTAGTGCATGCCTCGATGTGTTATTTGATACGACTCGGCATCCTATCCTGTTTATCTTAAAGCTCAAAAAAGGATCCGCATGGAAAAACTGACTGAGAAGCTAGCCATTTGTGGGTTAGTGGTGATTTGTGGCTTGTTTTGGTATGTGAATACAGCATCTATCCAGGCTAGGCCGGGTCTAGACCAAGTTAAGGTTCTGGATATCGCTTCAGAAATGAAAAGGATGGATTTGGAGCCCGTGAAGGTCGTTTTGGAAGTGACAAGTGACGGGATCTATCTCTACCATTGTTACTTGACAGATGAGGATTATCTAAGGGTAAGGGACACAAAATCTCGCAGTTGGCATCTTGGTGACCCCGATTGCATCAGTGGGAGCGGTAATTGTGAGAATCGATCATCGACTGAACGTATCGTTTATCATCCAGTTTGATGTTGCAAGAGCTGAATACCGAAAGTGTCGTTTCTTCCATGTTTTACATGGGCTTACCACTACTGGGATGTCTTTTGATGCTCGTGGCTTGCACACGAACGGATTCTCCGCTGCCATTGTGTGAAAACGGTTTGACAGGGGGCCGTGGTGGCGTGAGCCTCGAGTGCCTTGGCTCAGATACATTTTTCATTGATTCTTCATTTGTCCCGCCGGCTTTTTTTGCGGGTGCCTTTGAGATCAAGGGCGAAGAGTATTTGGGGGTGACCAACCTCCAAGAAGGAAACATGATTCACTTCATCAGCTTTGAAGACCACTCCAAGCGGATAGATATACAAGTGAAACCCCTCAAAATAGGTGGCGTGAGAACGTTTGACATCGATGGCTCAAACCTGTATGTCTATACGAGAGGTGTCCCAGATTCGAGCCAATTGCATGTCTTGAGCCTTGATGGCACTTATCAGTATGGGATTCGATATTCTCAATATTTTACCTTTGACGAGGACACAGACGACGATACCAAGGATACCCAGCACATTTATGCCCCGCAGGATTCTCCATTGCAAATCGATGGTAGGCGGCTTTACTTTTCGATCAACCATTCCATCCCGAGCAAGGATGATAGCATGGTTGGCTATATCGACTTGGTGACTCAGGAACTCAAGCAATTACCAGTCACATATCCCCAGGGATATTTTGACAATGAGGTGGGCGGCAATAGCTCTTACTACCTTGCCAATGTTTTGGCCGACAGCCCCTATTGTTATGTTTCGTTTGCAGCGTCAGGAGACATTCGGCGCTGGCCAGCTGCTGCCGGCGGTGTTGAGCAAAAGCTTGTCGCCTCTAAATACTTACCCAAGCTGAATGCACCGCCAATCAACTATTCGCCCGATGCCTATTCTGAATATGGCGACGCCGCGTTGTTGGAATTGAAAAATGGGAGATATGGCAAGATTGTGAAGCTCGGCAACACCAACTTGCTCGTGAGACTGATCTCACATCCCGACGAAAATGCACGCGTGGAAAGCGTGGTGAAAAATCGCCCAGGATCACTCATGGTCCTAGACGCTGACTTGAACCTGATCGGTGAGACAGGCATCATCAGTGGCATTGCCCCAGGCGGCATCTTCTCGCGTGCAGACGGTACGCTGTTTCTGCAAGACATGCGGGCGACGGATGACTCGCTCTTTGAAGGGGGATACTTGGTATTCCAAAAACTGAAATTCAACGGTAAAAGCAACGATAATTGAAATCCAATTTATCATGAAAGCTCTCAAAATAACCTTGTCGCTACTCTGCCTCTTTGGAGTAGGTTCTATCGTGGGATTTGCACCCATCCCAAAAGGATTGAAATCGGTTTTGCCGCATGTGCGCTACCAACCGACACGTTACAGGGAGGTCGTTTTCTTTTTACCGGAGATCAGTTGCAAAGGCACGACCAAGAATACCATTGACTTCATCAACACCCAAAGCCCAGCAAATATCTCTGTATTTGTGGTCGCGCAGTCCCAAAAGGCAATCACGTATGGTGATCGCTTCGATGATTTGGCAGTAGATTCTGTCTATTTTTTGGGGACAGATGTCGCTTTACGCCAAGGACTCACGTTTGAAGGGCCACTGTTTGCGTTCGTAGAAAACAAGCGCGTGGTCAAGCAAATCAGAATCAACTGTGAATCATTGGCTACCGCCAAAGAAAAGGTAAGAAGCTTCCTCTCTGAGCCTTACAACAACGATTGGATGGAGCGTGCCATCGCTGGCAAGACGATTTGATCGCATAGCCAAGGCATCGCCCGCGTGCAGCGCTTCCCGTAGGTGAGTGATACGCGCCCTCAGCAGCAAGCCAACCTTGCACGCCAGCCATTCCAAATCCTACGTGTCATCGGCACCGCCAATAGGGCATGTAAAATACCTATGGCCACAGCTCCGGGGAGTAGGTTTGTTGCCAGCCATTCAAATGCCCCAAATGTAGAAACCGAAGAAAAATCGGTGATGACCCTGATCCCCGTCGCAGAAGTTTGCAGCTTCAAGGTCAGCAGCAAAGCAATAGTCGCAAAGTGAAATCCATTGACCAAGAGGTGGATGATGTATTCCCAACGGGGGAGTCCGCCCATCCAAGCACGGCTGCCTTTTTCCATCCACGCATCGGCCAGGCTCACCAGAAGGTCTAGCAGCACAAAGCCGAGACCGACCCAAAAACACGCCAAGCAATCCTGTCGCAAAAAGAAAAAATAGAGGATGGCCGGAAAAAGCAAGGCCCGCAAAGTGTGGGCGAGGTGCTCATGTTGGCTTTCAGGATGATTGAAAAGTTGGTATTTGAGAAGGTGGAGGTAGAGCCCATCCCAAGTAGCCAATAGTGCGAAGGCGAGTAGGAGGAGTGTACTGATCAAAAATCCGATTTCCATGGATGCGCTTTTTTGGTGAATGAATCGCCCAAAATTAGCGCACCAATCTGCGACTCGCCGAGGACAAATGTCCTCAAATAGGTTCCTTGATCGCGTGCCTGATCCTGCTCAATGTGCGGCGGGTGACCCCGAGGTAGGAGGCGATGTAGTGTACCGGCACCCGCTGTATGATCTGTGGCTGATGACGCATGAGATCCAGGTATTTTGCCTTGGCAGCATCGTTTTGAAGCAGCGCAGTGTATTTTTCTTGTTTGAAATATTCCTCTTCCACGACACGTCGCCCGATCTGCGCCCACACGGCATCCTCGATCAATAACCGCTGCATCTCGTCGTAGTCGATCACGAGGAGCCTTGTATCCTCCATGGCCGTGATCGCAAACTCAGAAGGTGTCTGTGTCACGAAGCTACGGTAAGAAGTGGTGAGGCTATCGGCGACGCAAAAGCAACTCGTGACATCGTCGCCCTTGGCATTCACATACGCGGTGCGCAAAATGCCTGCGTCGATGTAGGCCACTTGCCGTGCAATCTTGCCCTGCTCCAAAAAGATTTCGCCTTTGCTCAGGTTACGCGCGACCACGTACTCCAATGTCGGCTCCAATCCCGAGCAAGCTGCTGGGACGTACCGTTGCAGAAACCGACGAAAATTTTCAGTCTGCAAAGCAGCCTCCTCGCGGGTTAAATGGAAAGGCATAAGCGATCTAGGGCAGCTAGTAACCGTTCTATCCCTCTCCCGATGAACATTGCTTGAGAGCCATGTCTCTCGGTGGGGGTGGAGTTCGGGTTAGCCCACACGGCGCTTGTAGGCAATCCTGGCACGCTCGGCGTCATCGTGGTTGAGCTTGATCTTGTCGGCGATTGCAAAGAGCTCTTCGCGTGGCTCATCGGGATCAATGTTTTGCTCCACGACAAAGTACTTAGCGTGCTTGATCAGATCTTCGCGACGCTGCTCATGCAGACCAAACACATCGGCATACTCCATGAGCAGCTCTTCTTCGACAGGATCCAGTGTCAAGTCGATGAGCGCAATTACCCAAGCGACCATGTAGATCGTGGCTTTGACGTTTTGAGTCACCTCCTCGGCCTCAACTTTGGAGACGGGGTCGGCTTTGGCGAGGCGATCGATCGAGGGTTGGTCAGGGGGAATGATGTCCTTGAAAAACTCGGCCTCTTCCTTGGAAATCGTGCCATCGGCATAGGCGAGCTCCGCCAACACGCGCGCAAATACATTCTTGTCGTGAGGGTCAGCGACGGGATGATTGTTCATTTGCTCCTCAAAAGGCGATTTCGGTGGGGGAGGAGGCGCGATCAATGGCTTACCCCATTCGCCCGAGACCTCGTCCCAATGAAAGTTGTCTTTCACGCGCACAAACGCATCTACGATGGCGGCCTGTAGCTCATCCTCCGTCGGTCCTTCGCCAGGCTTGACCTCTTGTGAGGCCGTCTGGAAAGCAGTGGTGCTCAAGCGCCCGACGATACCGCCACCGACGGCACCTCTGATGGCACGTGAAGCCATCATGCGCACCTGGCTTTTGGCCACGGTTGCCACGCGGCGCTTTACTTTGGAGCCTACATCGTTGCTTTTCTTGATCGTAGCCTTGGACTCGATGATGTCTTTGCTGCCGGGCAGGCAAAACTCGACGAGCACGTTGCGACCGTCGGTTTCTTGAAAGACGATCAGCGGCTCGATCATCTCATAGGTGAATTCACTTTTCTTCGCCATTGTTTTCTCTACGTATGATCTTTATTGGGCGTCTTCTTTGATCCATTTTGCCAAGCGCTCCCACTTCTGTGGCAGTGATGGCTCCTTGAAATGCAAGCCTCCCTCGGGTGCGAGGATGTCTTGACGGATGAAATACTCAATCAGGTCTCTAATCTGGGCCTCAAATCGTCCGATTTTGTCGAGAACCTCTTTTTGGCTCACGCCTTTATTTTGGGGATCCAGATTGGCGATGGTCACGAGCATGCGCTGCGCTGCGCGTTTGCGTAGGCTCGGCATGAGCGACTCATACAAAGCGTCTGCGCGTGAGACATACTCACCGATATTGCCAGGTGAGGAACCAAAATCTTCCTTGAACTCCATGGAGAATGTCAACGTCGGTGTCTCAGCAGTGCCAGAGGCACTCGATCCGCTACCTGCGTCGTCAAATCCGGTATTGTTGGAGGTTGATTTGCCTGAGAGCCACTCACTCATGCGTTCCCACTTGTCGGCCAGGTCGCGATCGCTCAGGGAAACCACAGACTCCATCATGATATGGCCTACGGGATCTACCTCTAGGACGCCTGCATGTGCAAATACCTCCAAGACATCGATGAGGCGGCTGGCAAATCTACCCATTGCGTGCACGAGCGACTCGACACTGAGGGCCGATTGTGCACCCGACCTTGCGTTGCGACCCAAAATCGAGAGTGATTTGGTGGCGATGCGTTTGTCGAGGGCCGTGCGCAGGGCCTGGTAGGCCTGCTCGGCGCGACGATCGACGGTGCCACTGCGATCGATTTTGTAATCAGAGTTGGCTGCGCCGACACGGTTTGCGCGTTGATCTTGAAGGGAGACCGTGACGATCTGCTTGGGCTTGCGGCGACCACCTTCCTTGCGCATATCCTCGAGCACCTCTGCCCAGTCACGCACGAGTTGGCGCACATTGCGCTCAATCTGCGTGAGCGGCTCCTGCTCAAAGTACAGTTCCTCGGCTAGTAGGCTGCTCAATCGTCGCAGCAACTCGTCGGTCAATACATCGGTGAGCTGATTTTTCAAGTGCTCGACGAGGTCGTCGCGCTCCTCAGGCTCCAGGTTGCCGATATTGGATTGCAGGAGCAGTTGCGGCCAGATTACATCAACGATACCGCGCAACTGTTTGGTGATCGTCTTTACGTTATCGGGTGGCACCATTTTGGAGGTGCCGAGGTTGCCCTCGCGCTGCATCTTTTTCCACTTCACCTTGAGCACATCATAGAGGTCCTCAGAAATCTGCCGCAAACGCTTCATGGCGACTTGCTGATAGATGTCTTGGCTGCGCAGCCATTCTGTTGAGAGAATTTCCTCCTCGCCCGCGTCGGTGAGGAGGCGGTTGCGCTCTTGTATAAATGTGTCGCCGATTGCCAACTCGAGCGATTGCTGGTTGGGGTTGTAGAGCCTGAAGTGGCAGGTCTCTACGGCGGTATTCAAATCTCGGAAATTTTGCTTCCAGAGGTCGGCTTTGGGAGGGCGCAGCGCCACAGTCACATAAATCTGCCGCTGGTCAAAGCTGGCACTCAGCAGCAGCTTCACAAACATGTGCTTTTGCTCTTGACCCAAGATCGTCGTGAAAAACAGGTTTTCAAACTGATCTACGATCACCAGGAAGTTGTATTGCTTGATTTGCAGAAACTGCCGGTAAATGTTCAGCAATCCCATGCCATCTTTTGCAAGCAAAGCCTGTTTGATGCTAGACTCAAAAAGTGGATCAACCTTTTCATTTGCCCCCACCAAGATATTTGCGGTCGGTCCCGCAATGGCTTTGGTGAGCAAGTCGAAGGGATTGTCGTCGCGATTGAGCTTGATATAGGCGACCTTCCACTTCATGCCGGCCTTGGCCTTGAAGCGGGCCTCGTTCTCCTTCATGTTGCGCACTTCGCTCTCCAGACTAGACCGCAACTCTGCAAGCACGCGTGACTTGCCGCAGTTGCGTGGGCCTGAGATGGCTACGAAGTGATGTTGGCGCATACGACTGCGCAATTTTTCAATTTCTGCTACCCGCGACATTCAAAACCCTATTGATTATTCTATATAGAGATTGGTTCCAAAACCCTCTTGCAAGTCGCCTTGCACAGTCACTAAGGTAATGAATTTTCTTGGTTGCCCTCGCCTCTGTGTTTTTATTTTCTGTCTTTCTCAGCCGCTCATTCTGTGTGCGAATCAAGGGTGTTTATCCACAAAAATCTAATGGCTTGAATTCCAAACCAATGTGGATAACCTTGTGGCCATATCTCTGAAGAACCCTCATTCTTTGCAGGATTGCGCAAAAAGGCCACAAAAAAATAATGCACAACGATGTTGGTGGTGTTAATATTTTTTGCTTTTTTGCCTATGTTGTCGCCAATCCTCTGCATTCGAGTCGGTTGCAGAGTCGGCGATTTCAAGCTTTTTGCCAAAAGTGTGGCCTGTTGGTCCTTCAAGTGGCATCCTAAGCCAGTCGTTCTTTTACCTTGTGAGCTTTGGCGTCGTGTGAAATCAGCCGTTTTGGAGGTCTTTTGGGGCCTGCCTTAGCTGGGATTTGCACAGGCGCACATACGCAGTGTAGTATGAAGTGTACATGGTCGCAGAGATAGGATAATCAATCGAGAAACGCTTCCTTATGAAGTCTATTCAGTCAGTATTGTTGGTGGCATTACTTGTGGCAGCTCAGGTGGGCATGTCGCAGGGGCAGGATCCCAATAAGACCACGCGCCTTCAAAACACACGCTATTATGAGCGGGAGATTCCCACCTATAAGAAGGTGTTGGAAAATGGGCAATACCCTGCCGTGATGGAGAAGCTTGCCGATTGCTACCGCATGACAGGCGACATGGAAAAGGCCGAGATTTGGTACAAGAATGCGATCGTGAACGGCAACCAAAACACGACCTGCCGCCTCAACTACGCCAAGGTGCTCCAAAGCAATGGCAAGTATCAGGAGGCAAAGGACCAATTCATGCTCTACGAGGAGATCTCTGGGGAATATGAGCAAGGCGAGAAGTTTATCGCGTCTTGTGAAATGGGCATGAAGGTCAAGGATGACAAGAATCGCTATGAAATACAGCCTGTCACAAGGCTAAACACCAATTATTCAGACATCATTGCCATCAATAGCAAAGACGAAATCGTCTTTGCTACACGTGGCAAGCGCAGCGAGATCGGCTCGATGAAAGGCGCCAAGTCTGAATCGAGTGACTATGATTTCTACCAAGCCAAAAAACATGGCGACGGCACGATTGCCGAAATCAAATCCATCAAAGGTGGCATCAACTCCCCTTATGATGATGTGGGTGCGGTGAAAATGCCAGGCAGCGACTTGGTGCTTTTCACACGTTCAGAGGAGCCGGGCGCTGGTAACAAAAAGAAAACTGTCGGCAACAACGTGACTTCACGTGAGGTTAAGATCTTGGGTGCTAAGCGCATGGGCAAGAAGATGTCCCAAGTCGAGGACTTGCCCGTCAATTTTTCAGATGGCAATTCCAATTTTCATCCTGCCGTGCACCCCAATGGAGACATGATCGTCTTTGCCTCAGATCGTTCCGGCGGCTCCGGTGGCACCGACCTTTACATGATACGTCGCGTGGGTGGGCAGTGGTCCAAAGCCGAAAACCTCGGGCCTTCGATCAATTCCCAAGGCGATGAATTGTTCCCGACCTTTAACAAGCAAGGCCACCTTTTCTTTGCATCAGATGGCAATGTAGGCTTTGGCGGCTTGGACCTCTATACCAGCGACTACGAAGATGGCCACTGGGCTGGCACCACCAATATGGGTAGCGGCATCAATTCGCCCAAAGACGACTTTGGGATCATCTGGGATGCAGCTACCAGCTCGGGCTATTTCAACTCCAATCGCAACGCAGCCTCGGGCGACGATATCTATAGCTTCAAACGCACACCCGGCATCACCGGCCAGGTGTTTGATGGTTTGACCAAAGAGCCGCTTCCCGGCTCGATCGTGCGCCTCAAAGACATCAATGGCAATGAGAAAATCATCATCTCTGATGGTATCGGGCAATTTTCCGAGCCTTGCAAAGACAACACGGGTTATTTGGTGACCATTGATGCACCTGGCTTTCATTCTTGGAGAGACACTTTCTGGACCAAATCGATCCCACAAGGGCGTGACATCAATCTGGATGTGTTTTTGGAGGTCGAGCAGGTTTTTGAAATGAACGGCTATGTACACGATCAGGCCGATGAGGCGCGATTGGTCGATGCTGAAATTGATGTGATTCAAAGCGGGTCTGTACAACGGAGTTTGCATGCATCTGCCGATCAGGCCGATTATAGGCTGCGCCTGCAACCCGGGGAGGACTATACGGTCATCTTCAAGAAAGACAACTATGTGCCCCGCATCGTAAACCTCTCCCTGACCAACTTCAGGGGTGTAGAGGTGCGCACGCGCAATGTGCCGATGGTGAAGGGTGCGTATGTATTGGTGAATGGTAGCATCGTCGAGGAAGGCACTGCTGGCACGCCGATTTCGCATGCAGCGATCCAGATCATCAACAACAATACACAAGAAGTGGTGGACTCTGCCATGTCACTCAAAGACGGCACCTTTTGGGTCGCCATTCCTTGGGATTCGATTAGCAATTATTCCATTATCTCAGCCAAGGAAGGCTATTTCAGCACGAGTCGCCACATCGATGCAGTCGATACCAACAACTTGAGCATCAATATCGCGATGGAAGATGCCGACTATGGCTTGGACAACAGCATCAAGGTTATCCACTATGGCTACAACCAGACTGATCTCAACTTGATCTCCAAAAAAGACCTCAACGAGATTTACTTCTTCCTCACGCGCAACCCTGCGGCCAAATTGGAAGTGCGGTCGCATACCGACTCACGCGGCACGGCCAAGTACAATTTGGAATTGTCGCGTCGCCGCTCAGAGTCCGTGATCAAGTATATTCAGGCACGCAAGCCGGTGCCAGATGACCGCTTTGTCTTGTGGGGATTTGGCGAGGAATTCTTGATCAACGATTGCTCAGACGCGGTACCTTGTGACGAGGATGCGCATGCACTCAACCGTCGTACCGAGCTCAAGGTGGTTGAGTAGGAGCTACATTTTTGAAGTCGTTTAGCAGAAGAAATCGAGCACTGCTAGCCTGCAACTATTTTTGGTCAAGGCAGAGGGTGGCTCAGACACAAGTCCAATGCGATTTAGAAATTCAATCAATCAATTTGGGAAGGCTCTTAGGAGCCCCGCCCTAGCTTTGGGGCTACTGATATGCCTATGGGCTTCATCGCTCACAGCACAAAAAGTTGTTGTGCTTACGGGTGCCGATGTCGGCAAGGTGGTCACTGGGACGCATCATTATTCCGAGAAAGACCAAACCTTGCGGCTCACACTCAAGCACCGCATCGGCGACCAAAAAACGTGGCTGATCTCGTTGCAAAAGGTACAGCAATTTGAAAAAAGCCCCTTTACACTCAAGACGACGTTGCCAGCGACGCTCAGCGCCGATGGTGTCTTGGAGATCGAGTTTGGCGTGAGTTATTCCAAATCACTGCAACAGGAAAATACCATCAGTCTCTTGGCGATGCCCGAGGGGAGCACCGATCCTAAAATGAGCATTGCCATCAATCTCAAGCTCTCGGCAGACGGTGTTTTGATGTTTTTCAGCGAACGCACAAAACAATATACAAGGACGCTGCCCACATTTGAATTTGTCGGTCCTAGTGATCGGTTGGTGGAGGTGACTTGGAATGGCGGTGGTGCCAAAAGCGGCTCTTTCAAGATTGAAGACAGCGGGCGCAATGCATTCACTGTGACACCCAACATTCCTGGTGCTGCGCCCCTCAGCAATGGACAGCAAATAAGTCTCAGCAATGGTGGGACATCATTTTCAATTCATTATGATGGCGCTGCAAAGAAGGGTTATGCCGATGTGGCGCGCATCACTTTTACTGAGACAGGTGGCCAGAGCATCGTCACCACGATGATCGGCACTTATCAAGGGGGTAACTCCTTGATCGCAGCAGCGAGGGAGCTGCTCTCCAAAGACAATCTCAAAGGTGGTTACAATCCCAGCGGCATCCCCGATGGTGTGGGCAAGGAGATTGTGAAGGCTACCGCCAACGATGGCAAAGACCCCAGCAATGGCAAGGCTCTCGTCAAGGCCGATGTCCCTCCCACAAGCAGCAAAGACAACGCCAACAACATTGCTACGGCCCTCAGCGACAACCCCGTCGTTTCAGTATCCAAGAGCAATGTGCCGCCAGTCATCAATCCCAAACCATCGCCATCGCCCAAAGCTGGCGATGTAAGTTTTGAAGATTTTGGGAACGGCTTGCTCTCAGAAGCCGATGCAAAGGGACGTTTGCGCAAGTACCATACGCGTTTTCAAGAGCACAACCTCATCAAGTTGCCAGCCATCAAGTTTGAAAAAAATGACGAAGGTGTGATGCAGTCACGGCTGCGGATTGTGAAGCATGATAGCTTGAAAAGCGACGTCAATTTTGCATTGCACTTTATCCGTGCGCGCCTCACGAGCACCACAGACAGCATCACGATCAATGCTGGCGACAATGCAAAAATGCTCGGCGACACCACCCTGCAGCTCTTGCTTACGGGCGAGGACAGAGCCAAAATGGCGAGTGCCGACTCCTTTCGCGTTGTCGCTGAGTTTTACCCTGACTATGAAAGTGCAGATGGCAATGTCTCCAATGATTCGTTGGTTTTCTCTGGCGTCACATTTGGCAAGGTACACAGCAACAACAACTGGAAATTCATTCTCTGGGCGTGTTTGATCGGGGCTGTGCTCTTGTTTTTTGTGATCGGGTTCATGATCGCGCGGCAGCCAGTAAGCTCGTTCCGTTACCTGCGCGAGTCGCGCTACCAGCGTGAGCGCCACCACGCCAATAGCCAACGCCAGCGTGTAGATGTCGAGACGATACACATAGACCTTGGACGTCGCGATTCCGACTTGATTCAATTGGCGTTCATCGATCGGGGAGAGGGCTTGGATGGTCGCGCCGAAGGTGGCATCGAGAAAGTGCGCTCCATCGCGGCTACGGTACCTACCCCGCGCCGCAACGGCTTGCGCCGCTTTTTTGGCTGGCTCTTCGCGCCCTTCGGTCGCAAGCGCGAACCCAAATTCAGGTCGGTCTATTATAGCTTGCGGGTCGAGCTGCCCAGGGGCAGCGTGCCGCAGCACTTGCGTCTCAAAGATGAGACGGGCATGATCATGCTCGGCACTAGCCTCTCGGGCAATGTATTGGCGACTGACCATCAAGACTTCAAGTTTGTGAAGCGCCCCTTCAATTACAGCATTTACCTCGATCCGTCTGAATTTTTGGACTATACAGGCGCGATGAAGACGGTGAGTATCCCTTTTAGGGTGATCGAAGAACCCTTTGAAGGTTATGTCATGACCCGCGAGTTCAACCTCAATTTGGAAATCGCCCAGCGGTATTGAGGAAAAAGCTTTGATTGGGCTTGTCCCTGTGGCTCGGCCTCACTCTTCCTTTGGGAATGGTGAGGCCGAGGCTTTTCTAGCGTTTCCTAGAACTCAGCGGCTGTTCGCCAAAGGTGGAATGATCCTGACGATTATTTGATCACCGTGCCACGTGCCGTCCACCAGGTATGGTATTCGGCTTTGAGACGACCTGCTTGGATAGCTGGGTCTGTGTCGATGAGCGCCTTGGCCTCGGCGACACTCTCGCAATCGAGGATGAAGATGCCACGCAATTCGGTATCGTCTCCCATCGGGCCCGCAACGAGTAGCTTGCCTTCCTTGGCCAAGCGACCGATGTTGGCCATGTGTCCTGCTTGAATTTTGTCGAGTTCTGCCTGCTTGAATTTGCGCGCTTTCTTGCCAGTATGGAGCAAGACCATCACATAGCGTCGCATGGTGTAGGTCGTGTCCCCATCCTTCATTTCAAATTCTCGGCGCTCGGCTTGGCTGGCCTGCGAGGATTGTGTGTATGCAGGGGCACTGAGCCCCAAGACGAGCATGAATAGCAAGAGAGATTTCATAGCGGGAATCAATAGAATTTGAGGAAGGAAATATCCGACAACCCCAAAGCTGATTACTTCGCATTCAACCGCATGCGGCGATAGACAAGCTCGAGTGATGCTTGCAGCAAGTCGGGAGTGAATGGTTTGAGCCTATAATCGACTGCATCGATACGGTAGGCATAGTAGGCGTAGTCTTGCCGGTCTGAGATGATGACGACCAAAGGTGGGTCAGGCAGGGAGGCAATCAGGTCAAAGCCATTCGCATCGGGAAGGGCGGGGTTCATGAAAATGAGATCGACATGCGCCTCCTTCAGTGCATACAAGGCCGCTCTGCCCGTCTTTGAAGCATTGACCAAGTCGAGCGCCGAGTTGTTCATGACCACGCGGGAAATCTCTCGCAGCGAGTTCACGTCGGCATCGAGGAGCAAACATTTCAACTTGGTGGTTCTGGGATCTACCGTATTCATTTCGACATCTTCATTTGCCTGCAAAACTACTGAAATCCAGCCCCACTCTCAATTGATCCACGCAGAATAGGCGTCGATTTTTGCTGCAAGCCGTGCCGCCAAATAGTCATTTGCGTGGCCGAGTTGTTGCAAAATGACCTTGGCCTCTTGGCGGTAAGCGATTCGTTTTTCATTGGGCCAATGGTTGGGCGGCTGTGCCATATTGGTGATCCGGTCGGCGAGTTTCACGAGTGCGACCTCCTTGGGTTGTTGCAGGATGCGGGCGAGGCTATCGGCCATTTTTTGATCCTTGGGCAATGTCGCATCTTTGGTAAGGGCTTGCACACCGTTGGCGACTGCGCTGCCAAAGGCGGCGCTCAACTCGGCATATGTCATCGCAGTGTCTTCCAGGCTGTCATGGAGCAGCGCGCATTGCACCGCAAAATCGCCATCTGCCGTAGGCGTATGGGCGAGTGCAGCGATTACCTCCATCGCGACCTTGGCTAGGTGGATGTCGTAAGGCCGTTGCGAGCCGGGCACCAACTGCCCACGGTGCGCGTCGCTGGCAAAGTTGAGGGCCTCAATGTAGTGGTCTTGGTTCCAGTTCATGCTTGGATTCCTTTCATCGTGAGTGCAATGCGCTTGCGCACCTTATCGACCTCGACGACTTTCACGGTCACCTTTTGGGAAACCTTCACGACTTCGGCAGGATCCCGCACGAAGCGATCCGACATCTGGGAGACGTGGACCATGCCATCTTGGTGTACGCCGATATCGACAAAGGCTCCAAAACGGGTGATGTTGGTGACGACGCCTGGCAAGATCATGCCTTCTTCCAAGTCCCCAATGTCATTGACGCCTTCCCGGAATGCTATCGCCTCAAATTCAGCGCGAGGATCACGCCCTGGCTTGGCCAATTCCTTCACGATGTCCTTGAGCGTGGGCATGCCCACGCCATCGCTCACATAACGCTCCAGCTTGAGCTGCTTGCGCAGGTCCTCGCGGGCGATGAGGTCGGCGACGCTGCAGCCCAGGTCCTGGGCCATGCGATCGACGATGGGATAACTCTCGGGGTGTACCGCCGAGGCATCCAAAGGATGCTGCCCGTCGCGGATGCGCAAGAAGCCCGCTGCTTGCTGAAAAGCCTTTTCGCCAAGGCGCGAAACCTTGAGCAAGGCAGCGCGTGACTTGAAAGGGCCGTTTTTGTCGCGGTAGGCGATGATATTGCCAGCCAGCGAAGGGCCGAGGCCCGATACATAGGTGAGCAACTGTTTGCTCGCCGTGTTGATTTCCACACCCACACCATTCACACAACTGCCCACGACATCGTCTAGGCTCTCCTGTAGCAAGTTTTGATCTACATCGTGCTGGTATTGGCCGACGCCGATCGACTTGGGATCGAGTTTTACCAGCTCGGCCAGCGGATCCATGAGCCTGCGGCCGATGGAGACCGCGCCGCGCACGGTGAGGTCCTCGTCGGGAAATTCGTCACGTGCGACTTCCGAGGCCGAGTATATCGATGCCCCACTTTCATTGACCAGCACGAGATCGATGCTTTTGGGGAGGCCCAGGCCACGCAAAAAAGCCTCGGTCTCGCGGCCAGCAGTACCATTGCCAATCGCGATGGCCTCGATCTTGTATTCCTCTACATAAGCCTTCACGCGGGCAGCAGCCTGGGCGGCTTGGCCCTGCCCCGTGTGTGGATAGACCACGTCATGCCGCAAAAGCTTGCCTTGTGGGTCGAGCACCACGAGTTTGCAACCCGTGCGAAAACCAGGATCAAGGGCCAGCGTGCGCTTGCTGCCCAGCGGTGCTGCAAGCAACAACTGGCGCAGGTTTTCTGCAAATACCTTGATGGCCTCCAAATCGGCTTTTTTCTTGCTGTCCATACGCATCTCCGTCTCCATGCTCGGGCCGAGCAGGCGGCGGTAGCTATCTTTGACCGCCATCTCTACCTGCTCCGAGAGCGGGCCGCGGCCCTTCACAAAGATGCGGTTGAGGGTATCGAGGGCCTGAGCCTCCTCTGGCTCGATGCCGAGGCTGATGATCTTTTCTTTTTCGGCACGGCGTATCGCCAATACGCGGTGACTGGGCGCCTTGGCGAGGCTTTCCTCCCAGTTGAAATAGTCGCGGTACTTGGCACCCTCTTCCTCTTTGCCTTTCAGCAACTTGGTGACGATCATACCCTTGCGCTCAAAGAGGCTACGCATGCGTGCACGGGCCTGCTCATGCTCGGTCACACGCTCTGCGATGATGTCACGTGCACCCGCGAGGGCTTCTTCCATGTCTGCGACACCTTTGGCGGCATCGATGAAGCGTGTTGCCAACTGCGTCGGCGTACCATTGCCCTGCGCAAAAATGAGTTCTGCGAGTGGTTCCAGCCCCTTTTCCTTGGCGATCGTCGCACGCGTGCGGCGCTTGGGGCGATAGGGGAGGTAGATGTCCTCGAGCTCCGCCATCGTATTGGCAGCCTCGACCCGGCGTTTGAGTTCTGGCGTGAGCAGACCCTGCTCCTGGATTGAATGCAGCACGGTTTCCTTGCGTGCATCGAGTTCCTTGAGCTGCTTTTCACGGTCGCGGATCGTCGTGATTTCAACCTCGTCGAGGCTATTGGTAGCCTCCTTGCGGTAACGGGCAATAAAAGGGACGGTCGCACCCTCTGCAAGCAGTGCTAGGACGGCGGCGACACTTTTGGGATGGATGCCGGTCTCGGCGGCGATTTTTTGGACGTAGGAGTCGTGCATGCGGCAAAGCTAGTGAACATTGAAAAACTAAAAATGAATATTGGAGGATAGAGTTACGTTAAGTGCAGATCCGAGGTAGTGACAGGAGAGAAAGCTATTGTGCACGGCATCTCACATGAATAGATAGGCGTATGCGGCTGGTTTCCGTAACGGATTTTCTTTTTGGGATGCGTGGAATTTGAGAG
>JANORP010000076.1:0-8438 GCA_031415375.1 Bacteroidota bacterium
CCGAGGCCCCTGCCTGTCCCGCAGCAAGGCGGGGGCCGAAGGACGATCGACCGTTTGCCTCCGGCCTAAAACGCTCAAAATCGGCGATTTCAGTTGATTCCGTCGGAGGCGAACGCGTGTCACGCAGAAGGCGGGGGTCTAAGCCCTGTCCCGATCGAGGGAGCGGGGCGGGCTCCACCAGATTGTTACACACTCAATTGATTTTTGTAATAGGCCGATCCATGGGATCGGCCTATTACTTTAATGACCGTGAGGATCATAGGAAATGGGGCCAAGGGGCTTGAATCATAGACTCCAGAACTAGCATACAAAAATTCGGCTGCCTCCTTGTGAGAGGCAGCCGACCAGTTTGATTTAGAATCTATTCCTTGATGACCTTCATGGTCGTGCGGGCGCCATCGGGCGTGGTCACGACCATGAAATAAGTGCCGTCTCCTTGCCCAGAGAGATCCAACTCATGGGCTGTCGAAGCAAAGCGTGTATCGAGCACCTGCCGACCGACCATGTCATAGACCTCGACCCTGGTCTGCCGTGCGTTGGCTGCGTCAAACGCCTGCGACGCATCTACTTGCAAGGCGATCTTGACGCGCCCTGTTGTGGGATTGGGACTCAGCACCACACCGATCTTGGTGGCGACTTCGTCTGCCACCACGGTGGGCGCGGCGACCCTCACAGGCGATTGCGTGCTGCAATTGCCTATATAGGCCGTGAATACTGTACCTGCATTTGCCGCGAATCCAGGCAGTAGGGTCACGCTGTTGCCTGCCCGCATGGATACACGGCTCCCGCTTTGTGCCACGACCGCACTGTTGTTGGTAGAGATCGTCTGGGTAGCCAAGTGACGAGCCAAGATCTCGTTGGCAAATGTCTCTGCAGGCAGCAGCAAGGTCGTGCTCGTCGCCCTGAAATTGAGCACTGCCGAAGCCGTTTCATTGATGCGCCGCGCATTGTCATTGGCATTGGCCACGCCGACTGGGATCCCCAGATAGGTCACATTGGGGTTGGAGAAAAACTGTACCCGGCAACCTGTGGGCGGGTTGCAAGATCCCCCGACCGCCATGATGGTGCGGTTGTCTGAGGCCGATGTCGAGAAGATATACCCACGTGCATAGATCGGCGTTGCGGCATGGTTGTCATGCCTCGCGCCCTGGATATGGCCCATTTCGTGGGCAAAGGTAAAGCGACCACCGATCATATATTGCGTGGAGGTCAGTGCAAAGGCATTGCCTGCATTCAGCACGTCTGCACCCACTGGCACCCCATAGGCGATGCCATAAAACCCTTGTGCATTCGACGTGGCCGCCGTTCTGACCATCACGACCACGTCTGCCTGGTAGAGGTTACGCAGTGTCGGCACGTTGGACAGCAGCCCCGCTCCAGTACTCAAATTGATGAGGTCGCTGGGATAGCTGCTGGTCACGCTATAGGCTGTCGCATTCACGTTGCTGATTGTTTCCACGTATGATGTGCGCTCCACGCGTGCCACCTCCATACGGTAAGTGATTTGGCTGTTGAAATATGCCAAATTGGTTTCATCTTGGAGCATGCGTGCAGCAAGCTCCAAGGCCATGGGGATTTCCGGCTCTGCTTGTGCCGTCACGATCCAAAGCACACGCATGAGGCAAGCATCATCTGCGAGCGCGATCCGCTCCGGCGAAGGTATGCCCTTGGGTGCGTCGGTTTCATTGTGCCCATCGCCTTTTTTGCCGCCGACTTGGCCGCAGATGCCATCATCGATCTTGTGGTCATAGGCCACCAGCAAATGATAGTCGTCGCGCAGTGGCACGATGAGCATCGGTACACGCCCCATGTAAAACTTGGAAGCAAGCTGTCTGCCCATCACCGTGAAAAAGACTCCCGTCTCATCGGTGAGGGTGCCAAACCAGGAGAAACCATCTGGAGAGTCATCGTGCAATTCCCGGAGAAATTCCCGTGCGACCGTCGATGTACCATTGTAGCCGAGCGTGACCGTGCTCGCTTGCAAGGCTTCAAAGTTTACTTTGATCACCTGCACGTCTGCGACCAGCGGATCGGTTTTGAAACCGTCGATGCGTTTTGCCTCCTGTTGCGAGAGGGTGCCGAGGCTCTCCACGGCATCCTCTGTGTAGAGGCTGCGTTGCGTGTAAGCGAGCACGTGTCCCATCAAGAGACAGATGCCCATGAGTATGATCTTTTTCATGGTCATGCTCATTTAGGGATCGCGTTTACCTGTGCTTCCAGCGCCTCGATCTTTTTGTTTTGGGCAATGAGGTAGAGGGTCAATTCCTCGATCTTTTGCATTTGCTTGGCCATCATCGACTGCACATCCACGCCACCATCATCGACCAGCGCCTGTGCAGATGGCACTTCGGGCAGGTGCTTGTTGGCTTGGATAAAGGACTCGACCTCAGACAGTGGGCGCAAGCGGTAATTGTCGGCAAATACGAAGTCGGCCCAATCGGCGGTGCCGACGAGGGCGATTTTGACCTTTTCTGTAAGGATGCCGCCTTGCACAAAGAGTTTGTAAGTCCCTGGCAAGGTCACTGTTGCGGGATCTCCGATCAAGCAATTGCCATTCACTGTCAATTTTGCAGTGGCATTACTCGTTGCGATCCCTACATTCCCATTGCTGAGCATCGTCGTGCGCACCGACCCGCCGAGCGTGAAGTTGATTTGTGCATTGTTGTTGGCGACAAGACCCAAGTTGTTGGTGGAGCTAATCGTGTGAAATGCGCCAGGTGTTGAAAAGGAAAGCCAATTGGTTCCGCCCGCAGAGGTCACCCTGATCTCGCTTTTCACGTCTAGGGGCGCTTGTGGGTTGGTATAGTTGATGCCCACATTTAAGTTGGTCGTGGGCGCATTGGCACCGAGAGAGCCACCCGTGGCACGCGTGATCTGTGCATCAGCCATTTGGAGCGTCCAAGCGACTGCAAGTGTCATGACAATAAGAAGATACTTTTTCATAATGGTGAATATTATTAAGTGGTAAAATGAATTCCATTTCTCAGCAATATGTCAATACACTCCCACCTGTCTGCGTCTGACAGGATAGGCAATGCGCAATATGCAAGCAGTCCACACAAGACTGCCACGTCATTGATGCCGCAATCGCGCAAACAAGGTGTAAATCAACACCCAAGCTGCGTGTAGTTTACGGCGCTAGGCTAGACCTTTGAAGGTGTGCTCACAGTGCGCAATATAGAGATGCAGCACTTTGTGAACAAGCCACATACGTCAAGCCAAATCAGTGTTCTAGGTATAGGTTCAGATCGAGATGACAACATTTCACTCTCGACTTTATCAACATTAAGCGGCGTACTTAGCGTTCTATTCTTTTTCTACGTTTTCAAACAAATAAGACTTTACAGATTTACATCTAACGATCATTTTCCTAAATATAACACAATGTTTTGCTCAAAGTCAAGGCTTTTTTTGTCGGGCACGTTAAATATGTCAGAAATAAGACTGTTTGTAGTGTGTTTGTTGGGAGAGAGGCATCTCCAAATACTGCAAGGTCAATGGATACCGATCCAAAGCCACGCCATCAAGCGAATTGTAAATAGGGAACGCCTCCTTCAAACGAACAGGATTCCTCGTATCAGCACCCATTGCCTGGGTGTACGATCCCGCTTAGGGAGCGGGAGCAGGCGCAGGAATTACGTTGTTCGTCGGCCCACCCCACAGCGTTGCTATGGGATGGGCCGACGAACAGGTACTCCTGCAGCAAAGCGGCATCGTTCACCCTAGTACTACGGTGCCGAATCTACGGTACTATTCTCGACCATTTTATTGGCTGATAATCAATAAAATGGTTGTGCGGAAACTTTGGAAGTGTTGCACTAGGCGACCTGCGCCCAAGAAACTACCCCAAAAACCCGTATCTTGCAGCATCAAAAAGATGCCCTCTATGCCTCTGAAATCACGCAATCTACTTTACACCCTCATTCTCACCCTATTTGGTACAGCTGCGATAGCGCAGACCCCTGCCAATATCACGGTGCAGATCTCGGCCACGGCGCAGGCGAGTCCTCCTCGCATCACGCTGCATTGGCCGGCAGACGCCAACGCGACGGCTTACAATGTCTATCGCAAGTCCAAAACGGCTGTCGGCTGGGGTAGTTTGCTGGCCAGTGTTGCAGGCACAGACACTACATTTAGCGACACGACGGTGGCGCTGGGGGATGCTTGGGAATACCGCATCTCCAAGACGGCAACTGGCTATACGGGACAAGGATATTGTTATGCCGGGCTAGAGACGCCTGCGCAAGACGATCTTGGCAAACTCATCTTGGTGATCGACACGACCTATGCACAAAATCTCGCCCCGGAAATCGACCGCCTCACTGCGGACCTGTGGGGTGATGGCTGGCAGGTGACGAGGCTCAATGTCGCCCGCACGGACTCAGTGACGGGCATCCATGACCGCATACAAACGCTCTGGATGGCCGATCCTACACGTGTACGCACAGTGTTTTTGCTGGGCCATGTGCCTGTTCCCTATTCGGGAAATTTGAATCCCGATGGGCATCCCGATCACCAAGGTGCTTGGCCTGCCGATGTATATTATGGCGAAATGAATGGCGTCTGGACCGACCAGAATGTCAACAATAGCAATGCAGCCCGCCCTGCCAATCAAAACACGATCGGCGATGGCAAGTTTGACCAATCGAGCATTCCCTCAGACATGGATTTGGAGGTCGGCCGCGTCGATTTTGCGAACATGCCTGCATTTGCCGTGGGTGAAGAGGCTCTCTTGCGCCGCTATCTCGACAAGGATCATGCTTGGCGGATGAAGGCGTTCACGGTACAGGATTCGGCGGTGATCGACGACAATTTTGGCTTCTTTGGTGGGGAGGCGTTTGCGAGCAGCGGATGGCGCAATTGTGCTCCTTTGGTGGGCGCACGCCATACCTATGCAGGCGATTTTCGCACAGCGTTAAATGCGCGCGACCATCTCTGGGCCTATGGCTGCGGAGGAGGTTGGTACCAAGGCGCAAGCGGGGTGGGTGCGACATCAGACTTCGCGGGCGACAGCCTGCGTGGCGTCTTTAGCATGATATTTGGCTCCTACCACGGCGACTGGGACAGCGACGACAATTTCATGCGTGCTGCTCTCGCGAGCAAGGGCCATATTTTGTCGAGCGCATGGGCTGGCCGCCCCAATTGGCATTTCCAGCACATGGGACTTGGCGAGCCGATCGGCTATTCTGCCAAAGTCACCCAAAACAATTTCAGCCTTTACCTCGGTGGCTATGGCACGCGCAATGTGCATATTGCGCTCATGGGCGACCCAAGTTTGCGCATGCACATCTGCGCGCCTCCTAGCAATCTCACCGTCACCCTCAGCAATGGTGGCAATTCCCACGAACTCAACTGGACGGCCTCACCTGAACTAATATTGGGCTACGCCATCTATCGCCAAGACACCCTCAATGGTCGCTACCTGCGCATCGGTATGGTGGGATTAAATACGACGTCCTATACCGATTCTTGTAGGTTCCCTGGCGATTACCGCTACATGGTGCGTGCCGAGGAATTGCGCACTGGCTACAGCGGCAGCTACCACAACCTGAGCCAAGGCATCATGGGGACCATCACCAATACCAGCGTTTATGCCGTGCAAGCCGACCTACCACTGCCTATGACCTTTTGTGCGGGTGATACGGTAAGCATTCCCTACACGACCGTGGACGATTTTTGCAGTGGAAATAGCTTCACGGCAGAGATTTCAGACAGTGCTGGCAATTTCACGCAGGCACAAGTTTTGGGGAATGCATTTGCTGTGAGCAGCGGCGATATTGCGGGGGTGATTCCCTCCAATCTGCTCCCTGCGACGGGCTACCGCATCAGGGTCACAGCTACAAATCCAGCCATGACAGGGGCCGACAATGGCGCAGACTTGACGATTGGTCAAGTGCCTGTCGCGAGCTATAACTTTTCGTTTGATGGCAATACCTATGATTTGACCAACACGAGTATCGGCGCAACCCGCTTCCTTTGGATTTTTGGAAATGGCGACACCAGCATTCTCGCCAGCCCCAGTTATACGTATTATGTCGGCGGCATCTACAACTTGAGGTTGATCGCCTATAGCCCTTGTGGTTCAGACACGCTGGACCGCGTGAGTGTGATCATTGGTGTCGAAGACGCCGTCTTGCAATCTGTTATCATTTCTCCCAATCCCACACGCAACTGGTTTGAGATCAGTGACACACACAATGCCAGCGGCAAACGCTTGGTAAAGGTCTTCGACCTCATGGGCCACGAAATCGTCGCCCAAAATTGGAGTCCAGCCACAACATTCCGCATCGCAACCAGTGATTGGACCAGCGGAATTTACATCGTTGAAATCCAAGACCGCAAGGGTACAGTGCGCAGGAAAATGGTCGTTCAATAGATTGACCACTGTGAATAGGCAATCTAACTCTTGGTCGGACCTCCCCGCAAGTTGTGCGGAGACCCGACCAAGGGTATCCTAGATTGAATAGCTCTAGTAGGATCGGCGCTCTAGCAGCCCGCTCAAACGTCATTGCATACTGTTCGCCATGATTTGCCAATTTCCCATTGCCTATTACCGCAAACTTGCATAAGTTTACTTACACCTCGCAAGCGTTGGCGAGGCGCTTTCACTGTGTTTTTGGTCCAATTGCCCCGAATTATTCATGAAAAGGTTCCTCGGATTCGTTTTTCTCTTGTGTATCGCTTGTGCTGGTGTGAGATCCCAAAACGAAACGTCCAAATGGTATTTTGGAAGCACGGCCGCCGTAGATTTTTTGAGTGGCGCACCCGTTGCGCTGACCAACAGCGTATTGAGTTCCAGTGAAGGCTCGGCCTCGATTGCGGATCCTGGAGGCAACCTCCTGTTTTACACCAATGGAAATACCGTTTGGAATGCCAATCACGTGAGCATGAGCAATGGAACGGGCTTATTTGGCAGCTCGATCTCCTGCCAATCGGCTGTGATTGTAAGGCAACCTGGCAGCGTGAATTTATATTATGTCTTCACGATGCGCAACTGGACCGATGCGGGCAATGGCGCGCATTATTCCATCGTCGATATGAGCCTCGCAGCTGGCCTAGGCGATGTCACCACCAAAAATCAGCTCATTTACGGAAATACGCGTGAATCCCTCACTGCCGTCTGTCACCAGAATGGGACCGATGCTTGGATTGTGATCCACGACATGTTTACCAATGAGTTTCGCTCCTATCTCTTCACGGCCGGTGGCCTGTCTGCTGTGCCTGTGATCTCAGCGACGGGTGCTGTTTTTGCGGGCGCCAATCGCTATGGCTCCTTGAAATCGTCGCCAGATGGTACACGCATTGGTTACGCACTGGGCGGCTCGGGCGGTGTGACCACCGAAATCTACAATTTTGACCGTACCACGGGTGCCGTGAGCAACTCCATCACCCTCAACAATGGCGTCTTTAACAATGCCTATGGCATCGAGTTCTCACCCAACAATCAGGTATTGTATGTCTGCGAATACAATGGTGCAGCCATACAACAATTTAACTTGGCGGCTGGCACACCCGCCTTGGTGCTCGCCTCCAATACCAGCATTGCCTCGGGCGGCAATACCAAGGCCAATCTCCAATTGGGTCCTGATGGTAGGATTTATGTATGCCTGGCCTACCAAGCATTTCTGGGCGTGGTCAATACCCCCAATACGCTAGGGCTTGGCTGTGGATTTGTAAACAATTCCTTGAGCCTTGCTGGTCGTACTTGCGGCCTCGGCTTGCCCAATTTCATGCCTTGCCTGATCCCCGTGATCTTGCCGCAGCCATGGATTTACGCTGAGGCACAGCAACAATCCGATGCCGTCAAGCTCGATTGGGGGATTGCCGCACACGATGGATTGCGCAGCTTTGGAATTGAGCGACGCACGTCCACAGATGCTGGCTTCAAGGAAGTCGGGGCACTGCCATCCCTTGCACTGGCGACAGCATTTGAGTGGATCGACCATCGCCCCGCTCGCGGTGTCAATGCATACCGCATTGCAGCTCATTGGATGACCCGGGAAACGCAATATTCCGAAGTGATGCAGGTTGAATTTTGGCAAGATGGCATCGAGTTTGAAATATTTCCAAATCCCATCATGGATACAAAGTGTCTGCAGGTACACGTCCAAAACTACCATGGTCCATTGGAATTGGAGCTCTCGGATATGAACATGAAGACCATCGCCCGCTGGACGGTCCCTGTCGCAGCGCATCAGACAAGTGAAATCTGCAAGCCAGATTTGCCTCTCGGAATCTATTACTTGAAGGCAACAACCGATCAAGGGCTTCAGAAGACGCACAAGCTTGCGCAACTGTAAGGAATGTATTTTCATTAACATCCAACATTATGCTAGTCTTTTTGACCTCTGGCCGCGTTGCAGAATTGGCCCGTAGCGCTGCTACGAACCAATTCTGCGCCTTGCCAGAAGCCAAAAATCCTGCGCATAATCATGGAT
>JANORP010000077.1:0-21345 GCA_031415375.1 Bacteroidota bacterium
GTTGTCTGGGACAGCATCAAAGAAAAAATAACTGCCATTGGATAACTGGAGGCCCGAGGACCCATTTTGATAACCTGGGCCAACGTTGTTGAATGTACTGTCCCAAACCACAGCACCATCCAAGTCACATTCTACGAGATAACTATTGAGTCCTTTTTGTCCGGTCAATAGAAAATTGCCATTCAGCAGGGATTGCATCGACCAAATATAAGTCGAGTAGAAGGGCAAGGTTTTGTTCCAAAGAAAAGTTCCTGCCACATCAAATTTTGTGAGCACCACGCGATGGTGACTGTCATTCCCACATAAGATATAACCTTCGTCAGATGCCACGATCATCTTGTTCACCGACAATCCCTGGTTCAAGACCTTGGTTCCTGAGTCGAGTGCGATCCAAGTGGAATCCAGCAAGGAATCGAGCTTGAGCAGGTAACGACCGTAATAACAGCTAGTAGCCGTCGTGGAATCCCATCTTTGCCATAAACCACCTATGGCGTAGCCGCCGTCCGATGTCTTTAAGAAAATATCATTGTTAATTGTTCCCAATTGTTCATAAGGTCGGGCATAGTCGTGTTTCTCCAAAATATTCCCATCTTCTGAGAGGAGCATAAAGTAGGGGCGAGCATAGACATAAGGATCTCCTGCACCATCAACAGAGTCTTGGGAGAATCCAGCAATGACATATCTCGAATCAGAATAAGGAAGAATTTCAAAACCAGCGTCAGCAAACCCTTTGCCATGAAAATCATTCAAGACATCGAAATACCGCAAAGACCCTTGGGCCCATCCTTGCAAGGATAGGATCATCAGTGCAAGGATGAACCCAAGTTTCTTCATATTCTTAGTGCTGTATAAGCAGCTTACCAGAACTTACGGTGTTGTCCCCATGGGAAAACCTGTAAAAATACAAGCCGTTTACAAGGCTGGACAAATCCAGTTCCTGTTTCCCAGATAGGTTCGAAGATAGGGAAAATTCTGCGATTTTTTTGCCTTCGACGGAATAAAATTCAACTCTCTGGTTGGCGATGACATCCTGTAGGTGCCACTCCACAGTAAATTTTCCTGCATTGGGGTTGGGATAGATCATGAACTGCTCCAGAAATGTGGAATTTGTGGCATTGCTTTGCTGTGGATCAAGCAGTTTTTGCGAACTCTCGGGCAGGTCCATTGGAATGCGTTCGTGGGTAAGTGTGCCATTCACCCAATCCAGCATGTTTTTTGCTTGCAAGCCCACCTGTGACTCAGCCGTTGCGACGCCCAAGAGCATTTGCTTTTCTATAGGAGTCAATGACGCTAGCGCTCGACCATTTCTATTTAGATCAATCAACATGCCTTGCAACACGCTGAATGTTGTATTGTAGGCATCTGAGGGATCCAAGTGTAGGAGTTTGTCCTGTGCTGCTTGGAAATCCCCCTGAAGATTGAGGTAAGATGCCAATAGGCGCGTGGAGGCATCTGTGCCGTCTGCATCGAGTGACTGCATCAAGCTATCGGCCATCGGACCGGCAATTGTATCCTGGTCCATGAGGTAACGAATGTACTCTGAGAGATAGGCACCCGACAAAGTTTGGAGGTGCCCGATGCCCCGCTCCAATTGAGTCCTTGCGGATACTTGAGTTTGAGCGGCAAGGATCTCGAGTTGCTCGGCAGGACTGAGTGCAGGTATGCGCTTGCTCAAGGCATCCATGACCGCATTGCTCAGTTGGGCATTGGGAATGAGGAGGTCTCTGAGACGATCACTGGGCATCGCAGCATCGCGATGGATCAGCGCGATCATGACCTCGTCTGAGAGGTAAGGCGAGCGTGCTTGCAACATTTCAAAGAGGTCCTGCACAGCCATGGGAGGGGTTTGGTTGATTCTGCTGAGGAGCAAAGCGGTCTCGCCACCGTCGATCATGGCCTCCAATTGTATTGCATTTTGCTGATATTGTTTGGACATTTCGGCCAAAGAGTTGCCAACTGAAAGAATTGCTGTACAAGGATCAGCGGCGGACTGTGGCAAAGTTACATTGACATTTGAGATAGGGATGGGAGAAGAGCAAAAAGGATCCGGATGTCTATTGGAGAATGATGAACAAAAGTAGCTATAGGAATTCGAAAGTCCATATTGACCTATGTGATCGGTACTCCCATTCGAGCAAGTCGCATCAAACGCATTTTTAGGATCATATCCAAATGGGAAATTTGGAAAGGTCGGTCCACTTCCTTGATTGGGGAGGTCGGCATCTGCGACGGGCGGCGGGCAAAAGGTACAATTGGGATCGTAAGGGAAAATCCTAAAGTCCTTCCCATTGTTGGTCATGGTATTGCAGTTGATCCAGAGCATGCGGTTTTGCAGCTCAGATTGATAGGCGACCATCGTGCCTACGATTTGGTTTCTGTAGAGCCTGCTCCCGAGGCTGGTGCTCGTCTTGTTGGTGACCACTCCCCATGTAGGCTTGCCAACTGCTGCCGACATATCGATCACGTTGTCGCTGATCCTGAACCCATTTGCTTTGAGTGCATAGATGCCTGTAAAGAAAGGGAAGTCTGCGGGTGCAGCACCATCGACCTTGATCGTGTTTTCCTTGATCGCATCGTAGTCCACGCCTTCGACGATGATGGCCTGCTTGCAATTGATAAATGCATTGCCTTGGACTCTGGAATATTGGGGATTGAGCTGGGTGCTGGTGAGGTGGATGCCATTGTTGAGGTTTTTGAACACGTTTCCATCCCAGCTGTTGCAACCGCCATTGGGCAGGGGTGAGGCGCAAAAGCCATCGATCGTAAAATCTGCATCCAAGGCAAAAATCCCGCCGCCCTTTTGCAAGGCATCAAACTGTGCGGGAATTCGATTGATGAAGGTGTTCCTGGTAAACTTGACGCCATAGACACCCAATAGCGTGGCAAAAAAACTCGGACTTAACTGGTAGTCTTTGAGGAGCGCCGTCGTTTCAAATATACAATCCTTGAAATAGCTCAGGTTGGGGGTCTCGCTGTTGGGATTGACAAACGTATTGTGATAGGTCAGGAATTCGACGGCGCGCAGATTGTTCCTAAATGTAGAATTGGTCGCTTGAACGATCCCACCCATGTGCGTCCACAGGGTGCCACCATCGGGCGCGAGCTTGGAGGTGGATACAGCATTGCGGGCATCCTCGATGATGGCATTGTTTTTAAGGATGACCGTGCCCTGATAGATCGCAGTCTGCGGCTTGGCGGGGTCGCCTTCTACAAAAATACCCTGCCACATCATCGAGGGGATACAAAGCGCCCTGCTTGTGATCTTGCCGCCGTCCACGATGAGCTTGGCACCGCGTCTGACTTTGATCTGCGTCCCTGATGCCATGTACAAAGTTGAGCTGATCGTGAGTGTCTTACCCGTAGGAATGATCAAATCAGTATCCATGTAGTGGGGGACGGCCCAAGTTTCCTGCGCGAGGGCATTGGGTTGCACGTTGTAGGGCGCAGTCGGCAGCGGGCGCAGGGGAGATTCCCACAGGCTTCTGCCAAAAGTCGCTGCGCGGATCATGCCGCAGGTGGGCGCGATTTCCAAGTCTTGGATGATCGCATAGGGGAACCCTTTGTTGTAGCAAACCCAGTCTGCAAGCGTGTTGTCTCTATAATAGCAGCCGACATCGGTGCCGAGGTAGATCGCATCATGTAGGGTTCCATTGCGTGGATCGATCGCCACAGAGAAGACAGGGACTTTTGGCAAGATAGAAGCTCCAACGGTAAGGTTGTACCAGTTCTTTCCAGCGTCTGGAGAAAATGCAACACGACAACCGTCTGGGAATACTGCCCAAACCTTATTGGGCTCCACAGGGTCGATCACGATGTCATTGAGCCCAAGACCAGGATCGGTGGTGGGGGAAATGTCTGCCCAAGACGATCCGTTGTCTGTACTTACATAGAGCTGATTGCTGGCATGTGCTCCCCCCATCCATGTTGCAGATGAGGAGGGAATAGCACCCTGTGCCGTCGGGTCAGCGGTTACTTTTCCGACATAGATATAGGTCGGTGCATTGGGTGTTGTGGCCTTGCCCATTTCCAAGATGGTCGGCAAGTATTCCTTGCCAGCTCCAAAGTTGGGGGCAGCAATAGTGCCAGCGTTGGACCAGTTGGTCGAACCCGATCGGTTGATCAAGAAGAATGATCCTGGTGGTCCTTCGACGGGAGCCCATAAAAAATTGGGATCTGTTGCATCTGTCGCAAAGGGAACCCTAAAATCTCCTTTCTGCCCAGGGGGATAAGACTTCGAGGAAAGCCCCATATTTGCGGTGGCGCAGTCTGCAGGTAGCGTCGATGGTTGCGTCTGCTGTTGCGTGAGGTTAGGACCAACTCCCTGAGTTGCCCCGCTCAACTCACCGGGTGTGGTTTTGCTTGCATAGGTACTTGTTCCATCTCCATACTCATGAAGTCCAAACCAGCCCCCATGGTTGTAGAAGTATAGACCTGCATCTTGGGCCCCACAGATTAGTTGTTCCTCATCAAAGGGCGAGCTTGAAACGCTATAGTACTCCACGGCAGCCAATCCATCATTGAGTCCTTCCCAAAAATCTGTTTGCCCATTGGCGTATGCTGTCCGACGGAAAACCCCTCCATCTGTAGCCAAATAAAACTCTGCAGAGCCATTTGGCAATTTGAAAATTTGGATGTGATTGTAGTCTGCGTGTGCATAGTGGATACCATCGAGGCCAGCAGAAACGTTTGTTGCATTAACTTGATTGCCTCCCTTTCGCTTTTTACGAAGCCATTGTTTTCCAAAATAGTACAGCTCTCCGTCAGGCCCTCCTAGATCTTGTGAAAAATCTACTGCAAATGCATTCCTAAAATCTGTTCCGGCCTCTCCAGAGGTAACAAGGCTCCAAGTTGCACCACTGTCTGTAGATCGGTAGATTTCAGCAATTGGAGTGCAATTATTGCCAGAAATATAATGAACGTGGGCATAAACATTGTCCTCTCTCAAAGGATTCGGACTAACGGCAAGATCTATCCGAAATGGATAATTGATATTGGGCGGTGAATTGCCGTCGCATCCACTGCTATAGGGCACAGCAAAATGGCTCTGTGCTAATGGTAGTCCAATGGATTCCGTCCACGTGTCTCCTTGGTCTGTAGATCTAAATATACCCGTATTAAATCTCCCGCCAGCAGCATAGATGATGTCAGGGTTCGTGGGATGGGTCTTCATGTCGCGAAAGAATCCCGTGATCGATTCAGTCCAATCACGTCCTCCATTGGTGGACTTGAGCACAGCTCCCCCTCCGCCAAGCCTGTAGTCGTTGAGATGGAAGGTTGAAACCAGCAGATGGCCCGTGTCAGTGGGGTGAATCAAAACTCTGGTAATTTGTCGCATATCGGAGGGGCTAAACGGCGGCTTTTGAAAAGCAATCGGGATGTTGTTTTGCAATCCGCAAGGTCCTGCCGGGTAAGCGAGGCAGGTTGGTTGCCACGATTCTCCACCATCATAGGAAACATAAAGCCCCGAGCTATTGATGCCAGTCCAGAACCAATTGGGATTGTCACCATTACCAGTGGCAAGATAAATCGTTTTGTTTCTCAATGGGTTCACGGCCAAATCGTAAGCGCCAACGCGGTCGATCTTGCCCATCGTCATATCGCGCCAATGAGCCCCTCGATCAGTGGATTTGTACAAAGAGCCGCCGTTAGCAAGTGCATAGATGATCCCATTGGAGGCATATCCTGGGTCCAAGACGACTTTGTTCATGCGGCCTACTCCAGTAGGATAGTTAGCTACCGATACTTTGTCTTCACAGGGCATTTTGAAAGGACCTACTTGCCGCCAATCTCCACCTTCTGGGCAAGTGGTCATCTCCGTCTTGAAGGCGCTGTTGTTGTTGTTCGCAACGTTTTGCAAATAGGTCGAAAATTTCCCATTTATTCCGATTCGCTGCCTCCAATAGTGATTCCAACGCTGAAATTGAGTTTCCTCGCCATCGTCTGCATACCTTGTGATGGAATCTAGGCTATCGAGGTAGGTTTGATAGCTGGCAAGCTGATAGGAAAAATTATCCGTCGAATCTGGGAAAAATTGGGCAAAGCCTTGCAATGCCGATATTTGAAAAATGATTGCAAAGAAGATAAGACGGTACGTAGTTTTGTTCAATGTATTTTTCATGTTCTAGTAGTTGAGATGATACAGCAGATAAATCCTTCGCGACGAATGCTACATGACAAAATATCATCATGCAAGCATCAAGATGTCGATTCCCAGAGTGAAATAGTATGATTGTAGAGAAAGCCCCTACATCTCTAAAAGTGATTGTTCAAAATTCTCCATAGCATCGTTTTAAATTATTTGTGTTTATGTTCATGCCAAAGTGTGGCATTTTTTATGTTTCCTATGCAATTTAGTGAATGTTTTTGTCAATTGCAAGTTTTTGGAGATCTTTTTGACAACTTTGATTCATGGTGTGAGTTTTTTGTTTCGTCGTTGCAAGTAGTGGCTGTCGCTATCGTCAAAAGACAGGTAGTCACTGGCAAAAGACGGCTACAAATCCATTTCCCGCCCACCAAAACATTCCCCCCTAATTCCCATGTTGCTACACTGAATTTCCCTAACTTTGCGGGGCGAAAGAAAAAAGCGTGGCAGCAGCGACAAAAACAGCAGATGTAGTCAAAGGTTCGGCCTTTGAGTGGCCGCTTATCAAGCGGCTCTTTTCCTATACCCGACCCTACAAGGGGCGGTTTGTGCTGGTGCTTGCGCTCACCGTCTTGAGTGCTGGCCTGTCGCCGCTCATTCCCTTTGTGTTTCAATACACGCTCGACAAGCCGACGCTGCAAGGCGATGTGATCGGAGTGCGCAACATGATCTTGCTGAGTCTGGGCCTGCTACTGTTGCGGGCGGGCATCATGTACTTGCTCACCTACCTCACGGGATGGCTCGGGCAGTCGGTCATCAAAGACATCCGCATCAAGGTCTATGCCCATATCACGGGGATGAACCTACGCTTCTTTGACCGCAATCCCGTCGGCATGTTGCAGACGCGCACGATCAGCGATGTCGAGACCCTCAACGACATCTTCAGTGAAGGCATTGCCCATATTTTGGAAGAATTGCTCACGCTCATCTTCATACTGGCAGTCATGCTCAGTACAAATTGGCGCTTGACTCTCGTGGTACTCACGAGTGTGCCCATCTTGCTCGTGGCGACATGGGTGTTCAAAAACGCGGTGAAGTCGGCCTTCCAAGGTGTGCGCAAATATGTGAGCCTCATGAACACATATTTGCAGGAGCATATCACGGGCATGTTGGTGATCCAGATCTTCAACCGCGAAAAGGTAGAATATGAGCGTTTTGAAAACCTGAACCGTGAGCACGAGGAGGCCAACCTGCGATCGGTGACCGCCTACAGCATCTTTTTCCCAGTCGTGGAGATCGTGACGGCGATCGCGACGGCCCTGTTGGTATGGTATGGCGTGGGCAATGTGCTCAACAACGCCATCACATTTGGGACTTTGGTAGCCTTTTTGATGTATATCAACATGTTTTTCAGGCCCATCCGCATGCTCGCCGATCAGTTCAATACCCTGCAACTGGGCATGGTGAGCGCCGAGCGCATCTTCAAAATCCTGGACATCGACGAGAAAATCGCCAATGAAGGCATGCAGTCAGCACCTGCCAAGGGCAGCGAACTCCAAATCGACTTTGACAAGGTCTCCTTTGCCTATGTCGAGCACGATTATGTACTGCGGGATGTGAGTTTCTCGGTCGCCCATGGCCAGAAAGTCGCGCTCGTGGGGGCCACAGGTGCGGGCAAATCGACGATTATCAACCTGCTCACGCGCTTTTATGAGATCAACCGGGGCAAGATTTCCATCAACGGCCACGACATCGAGGCCTACGAGCTGAGTCAGCTGCGCCAATTGGTCGGCTTGGTTTTGCAGGATGTCTTCCTCTTTTCGGGATCGGTGTACGAAAACATCAGCCTGAACAATCCCGCGATTTCTTTGGAACAGGCGATGCGTGCTGCCGAAGTTGTGGGTGCCGACAAGTTCATCATGAACCTCCCGGGCGGTTATATGTACAATGTGCAAGAGCGTGGCGCGACTTTGAGCTCGGGGCAGCGGCAATTGATCGCCTTTGCACGGGTGATCGCCTTCGACCCCAGCATCTTGATTTTGGACGAGGCAACCTCCAACATCGACACGGAATCTGAGGAAATGATCCAAGCGGCGATCGACAAGGTGTTGCAGGGCCGCACGTCGATCATCATCGCCCACCGTCTGAGCACGATCCAAAAAGCCGACCAAATCCTGGTCATGGAAAAAGGCCAAATCATCGAGCGCGGCAATCACCAAAGCTTGCTCGACCAAAACGGCGTCTATCGCAAGCTCTATACCTTGCAGTTTGCCGAACCTGCACAGGTCTGAGGGCGGAGGCAAGTCCAATTCATGTTGTTGCGATCACTGTGCAAGCACTACACTGCGGCTCGTGGAGACCTTGCCGTCGATTTGCACGCTGCGCAAGGTCGCTTTGGCAATGACAGGTTCACCACGTTGCGAGGTGGCCATGCAGGTCGTGGCATCCTCGCTTGCACTGTACACCATGCGGTCAGAAGACGATCGCTTGGGGATGAATTCGCGGAGCACCCACAAATCACTAGGTCTCGCCGTCATCGGAAGCACTTTGTCTGAGGTCTCCTGATAGTCCTCGGGGATGTCACCGATTCCAAAACCACCCGCCGTGGTCTCAATGTAGTAATAGCGTCGGCCATCTTGGCGGTAGGCGACGCCCTCGCAATCGTCGCAAGCCATCGCGATTGCCATGTGGCCAGGTGGGTTGATGAATACCGTGGTATAACCCATCTCTCGTAGCATAGCCGCAAGCAAGATGGAGGTGTCTTCGCAGTCGCCGCCAAACTCAGCCAGCGTCTCGACGGGAAACTTAGGATATTCGCCCTGGTCATTGCGGTATTGCAGCTGCTGCACAAAGGCGATCACGAAATTCAGCGTTTCGCGGCGGTCCATGCCGGTGGCCTCGGCCTTGCATTCCAGCGTGCGCACAAATTCCGATAAAAAGGCGTGGCGGTGGTTCTCAAAGGTATAGACGGCAAAATTTTGGAAGACGCGGGGCTTCTCTTGGTAAAAATGATAGGTCTCCCAAGGAATCTGATAGGCCATGGAATAGGTGCAGCCTTCGAAGTCCCAGTGGTAAGTGCGGGTAAATGCATCCTGCTGAGTCGGTTGAGCGCTCACCTTAAGCCCAGCCGCGAATGCCAAGAAACTCAAGCAGCAGACGATTCCATACTTTATAGAACGATTGACCGTGTCCATTTTATCCTCCATGATAGATCGAAACAATTCTTGGATGGCGCTAGGGCCATCGCTGAAAACCAAGCCTTAGCAGGAGGTGTGGCGTTTAGCTACTTATACGATGGCGGCCACCAGAAAATTGTTCCGAAAATCGAAAGATTGCGTAGGCGTTAGAAAATTCGTTTGATTTTTGCTTTGGCAAGTGTCAGCTTTTACGCCGAAGCTTTGGTGATCAGCATGGTGCGATATTTCTCAACCTCATTCCATGAGTGCGGAGAAAGCGATTTGTAAGTCGGGCATGATAGAATTCTGCCCTTCTTGCGCCATTGCGGGAGGTGACATGTAGCCATACCTGTGAACGAATCACAAGCCTTGCCAGTGTCCCTTTAACTATTCGCAGTATCTGCGTTCACTCAATACGCTAGTTATCAGTCAATAAGAAAAGTAGCGGCGCTTGCGGTTTTGCATCAAAGAAAATTGCCCTATATTTGGCCCATGTCCCAGTACCTGGTCATCGTACCGACCTACAATGAAAAGGAAAATGTGGAGTTGATGGTGCGCAAGGTGTTTGAACTTGCGAAGCCATTTCACCTCCTGATCGTCGATGATGGCTCGCCAGATGGCACAGCCGCCATCGTCAAGGGATTGCAGCAGGAGTATCCCGGCAGGCTACATATCGAGGAACGTGCTGGCAAGCAGGGACTTGGCACTGCTTATGTGCATGGGTTCAAGTGGGGCATGGCCCGTGGCTATGCCTACCTTTTTGAAATGGATTGCGACTTTAGCCACAATCCAGACGACCTTCCCCGACTGTTGGCGGCCTGCGAAGATGAGGGCAATGACCTCTCGGTCGGCTCGCGCTACATCAAGGGCGGCGGGGTTGTAAATTGGCCACGTGGGCGAGTGCTCATGAGCAAATATGCCAGCCTCTACGTGCGCATCGTCACATGGATGCCCGTACACGACACGACGGCAGGCTTCAAATGCTTCCGCAAAACCGTGCTCGACCAGATTTTGAGAGAGCCGCCGCGCTTTGTGGGCTACGCTTTCCAAATCGAAATGAAGTTTCGGACTTGGAAATATGGCTTCAAAATCAAGGAAGTCCCCATCGTCTTCACCGACCGCAAACGGGGCCAAAGCAAGATGAGCGGCTCGATCTTCAACGAGGCCTTTTTTGGGGTACTCAAGATCAAATGGAGTTCCCTTTTCAAAAAGTGGACGAGGGTTTGATTCAAACCTTCAGACGTTTTCTAGATTCGTCGCGTGATCGCCTGTTTGTTGCGAATCGCCATGCGCAAGGTGGTTCCCAAAGATTGGAGTGTGTAACAATCTGGGGGAGACCAACAAAAATCGCTGAGTCCGAGGCCTCTCGCCGAAGGACGATCGACCGTTTGCCTCCGGCCTAAAACGCTCAAAATCGGCGATTTCAGTTGATTCCGCCGGAGGCAAACGGTCTAAGCCCTGCGGCAGGATGCTGCGGACTCCCCCAATTTGTTACACACTTAAAAGGTTGCTCATCGGCGCATTCATATCCTCATGATCACAAGTACCCCGAGCCTCAACGCCGTGCAACATAGACATCAAACACATTCTCGAAATGATGTTTTTTGACTGCCTGGAACTGCGTCTGTAGGCCCATGAGAATACCATTGTCTGGCTGCACAAACTGGGCGTCGGCGTCGAGGAAGATTACCTTGTCGGCACCTGCCAAGACTGCGGGCGGCATGTCGGCATAGCGGCTCACAGGATAAATGTTGTGTGACAGCAAAGATGCGGCAAAGTGGCGGTAGTTTTGAAAGGTGGCGAGATCGGCATGAAAGGCATAGGTCTTGTCAAAAAAATCTGGGCAAATGACCAAGGGCGTAGCGGCAGTTTTTTCGAATTGAATAAAAGCGACCAAGGCTTTGAGGTCACGTCCATTGCTCGGATTGAGTTGAAAGCCAGGCAACATGGCCGCAACAATGAGCACCAAACTAGCCAATTGCAGGCGCGTGTATGGAATGAGAAAATGCAACATTCCAGCCACCGCTAGGAAAAACGGCAAGCTTGTGAAAACAAGATAACGTGGGATAAAAGCAGGGGAGAAGACCAGCGATTGCACATAGATGCCGCCATACATGATGCCAAATAGGGCCATCACGATGAGCAAGGCGCGGTGTTGCAACAACAATTGGAGGCTAGCGGCCCTGCTCCGCTTGCCGATGAGCATCCAGATAGTGCCCAGTCCCAACATACCCAGCAAGGCTCCCGTGGCAAGTGGGCCATTCAGGAAAATATTGATATGACCATAGAGTTGCGTCCATTGGGGCGCAGCTACCCACGTGCCTTCGGTCTTCACCGCTTGCAGCCGTGCAATGAAAGCGAGCAGATAGGGCGCAAAAGCCAGTGTCACGCCCAGCAACATCAGCATCAGGCGTCCTGCAGTGCGCTTGCGCTCCAGGAGCAAGGGCCAGCAAGCCACTTGCGCCAGCAGGACCCAAATGCCAAGGAAATGGGTGTACAGCAGGAGCACATTCCATACACCAAGCCATACATAATGCTGCCAAGACTGCGGCTCCCGCACCAGAGACAGGTAGCGGTCGATCGCCAGCACCGTGAGCAGGCTCAGGAGCGCATACATGCGCACCTCATGTGCATAATACACATGCTCGGTCGAGAGCGTAAACAACAGGCTTGCGACCAGCGCCCCATACAGCCCAAAGTGTCGGTTGCCGCTCACAAACAGCAGCGCGGCAGCCAAGCTCGCGCAGAGCAGGCTCGGCAGTCTGAGACTGCCCGGCGCCCAACCCCACCATTGGATCCAGACATGCTCGATCAGGTACAGCAAAGGTGGATTGTTGCCTTGGCGAGACATCTCCCAGATGTCGCCCAGCGGCTTTTGTGCCCAAAACAGCGTAAAAGGCTCATCGTCGGCAATGGGTTGGGCGTCGAGAAACAACACTTTCAACCCAAAATTGAGCAGGAAGATCGCCGCTGCGATCAGCAGGGTATGGTGGCCCCGCAGGGTATCATTGAGTTGCAGTTGCAGTTGCAATTTCATGTGCGGGGTGGGCGGCTAGCGAGGGCTTATCCTTCAGGATAAAACAGCAGCTCCCGGTCACGCTGCCGCAGCAAAGCGGGCGCGATTTTGTATTTGCCATCGCCTGTGTGCTTTTGCAAGGCTTCCAGCACCTCCACGACATTGTACACACCGATTTGGTCACACCATTCAAACGGGCCTTTGGGATAATTGGTGCCCAGCTTCATGGCTTGATCGACGGCCTCGACCTCTGCGGTACCTTCGCCGAGCACAAATGCAGCCTCATTGATGATCATGCACACGACCCGTGGTGCCACCATGCCCACTTGGTCCTCGACCAACTCGTAGTCCAGTCCGAGGGTCTTCATCGTGGCCTCCAAGACCATATGGTCGGCGCGGTCTAGCATGGACATTTCCAGCTTGGGGCGATCCAGGAATGTCGGCAAGGCATTGATCCCAAAAACCTTGCATTCCAGGTCCGTTTCCCAAGGCCCCACAAGTTGCGCGAGCGAGCGCTTCACCGCACAGGCAATCACGATCTGTCCTTCATTGAAGATATAGGAGGTCACCGAGTTTTCATCCTCGTCAAAATTCAGGTCAAAGACGATGTCATATTCATCGGTCTCAAACTCTTCCACGTCTTCCTCTGGTTCCAGCACGACGATCTCCGCTTCGCGGTGGTTGTCGCGCGCAACTTCATCGCCCTCAAACTCCAGATCATCGTCCTCGCCGTCTTCTTCCTCCTCCTCACCCTCTTCATCCCAATCGGCTCCCAAGGAGTCGAGAACCACATATTCGCGAAAAGTGACTTCAGCATGGTTGAGCTGAAGCCGCTTGAATTCTGCAAGACGCTCGGGATCGCCAAGCACAAGTACCTTTTTCATAGCCATCGATTTGGCTGCAAAAATAGGCAATGAGGGGGATGAAAGCGAATTGTGGAGAGGCAAATCTCGCAACAAATCTGTGGACAACATTTGCAACCGTGGCGGTTTGTGGCTATTTTTGAACTACCTAGATTTGTTGCGTGTAAAACGATTAAATTATAGTTGCCATGAGATTGGTGCTGGATGTAAAAGATGAAAAAGCGGCCTTCCTACTTGAAATTCTGCGCAATTTCAAGTTTGTGAAGTTGGATGAGGCGAGCAGTGAGAAGGCGAGTATCCTTGAAAGCATTGCCAATGGATTGAAAGAAGTGCAGCGGGCTGAAAAGGGTGAATTGAAACTGGAGAATGCAAAGGATTGGCTGAATGGCCTTTGAAATCATCACCACGTCTGCTTTCCAGAAGGACGCGAAGCCCCTTCTCAAAAAATATCCTTCCCTTAAGGCTGACTTACTGGCGCTTGTAGATTCTCTTGAGGACAACCCAAATCAAGGAACCCTCCTGAGGGAAAATTGCTATAAAATACGCCTTGCAATCGGCTCTAAGCGCCGTGGCAAATCTGGCGGAGCAAGGGTAATTACCTGTTTGAAAATTGTTTCGGAGCGCGTCTATCTCATTTGCATCTATGATAAGAGTGATCAAGAGGCTTTGAGCGACAAAGAATTGTCGGCGAGAATCTCGGAAATTGATTAACAATCGTCCCACACCAGACCAAAATTTCTCAAATCGGAACTCAATTCCCCAAAAATGAAAAAGAAGATCATTTATACCGAGCATGCTCCAGCGCCGATCGGCCCTTATAGCCAAGCGGTCGCCGTCGATCACCTCCTCTACATCTCTGGCCAGATCGCCATCGATCCAGCCACCAATGAGGTGAACCATGGGCCGCTCGATGAGCAGACCCAGTTGGTGATGCAAAACCTGCAAGCCATTCTGTCGGCTGGCGGCACCTCCTTTGCACAGGTGATCAAGACCACCATCTTCCTAGCCCCAGGCGAGGACTTCGGCACGGTCAATGTCATTTATGGCAGCCATTTCGACAGCGATTTCCCTGCGCGTGAAACCGTCTGGGTCCATAGCCTTCCCAAAAACGTAAAAGTTGAGATTGCCATGGTGGCCCTCATACCAACCCTATTTTGAAGCAGATGGACATCAGCTATATCCTGAACGAGCTCGGCGAAGACCGCGAACTGCATTTTGGCGCCGTCTCACCGCCCATCTACCAAAGCAGCAACTTCTGTTTCCCCACGGTCGCGGCCATGCGAGCATCGCTGGCCGATGAGATGGATGTGCCCTTTTACACACGCGGGCACAACCCGACCGTGGCCGTGTTGCGCAAGAAACTCGCAGCATTGGAAGGCGCTGAGGAAGCCTTGGTATTTGCCAGCGGCAGCGCCGCTGTCGCTGCGGCTGTGATGCCTTGGCTACATGCTGGCGACCACGTCGTCTGCGTGCAAAAACCCTATTCCTGGACGACGAAGCTCCTCAGCAAGATCTTGAAACGCTTTGGCGTCGAGACCACATACATCGATGGCACCGTGGTGCAAAATTGGGTGGATGCCTGCAAGCCCAATACCAAGCTTTTCATGCTGGAAAGCCCCAATTCCATGACTTTTGAATTGCAAGACGTCGCGGCTGTCGCCGCGATCGCCCAGGCACGCGGCATCCGCACGGTGATCGACAACAGCTACGCGACCCCGCTCAACATGCGGCCGATCGAGATGGGCATCGACATCGTGATCCATAGCGCAAGCAAGTACCTGAGCGGTCACAGCGACATGGTTGCGGGCGTACTCTGCACCAGCCGCGCATTGGCCGAGCAGATCTTTCAAGGCGAATACATGACTCTCGGGGGCATCATCTCTCCCCACGAAGCTTGGATGATGATCAGAGGCTTGCGCACGCTCGCCATCCGCATGGACCGTGTCGCCGATACAGGCGCTAAAGTCGTCGCCTATCTGGAGAAGCATCCTAAAATCGAGAAGGTCCTTTATCCTTTCTCCCCCAGCCACCCGCAATATGACCTCGCGCGGCAGCAGATGCGCCAAGGCACGGGCCAGTTTTCCATCCTCCTCAAGGCACCCGACATCGCCGCCGCCGAGCGCTTCAGCGACAACCTCAAGCGCTTCCTGCTCGCCTGCAGCTGGGGCGGCCACGAGAGCCTGCAATTCCCGATTTGCACCCTCCACACCTCACAAAACTACAGCGAGACCATTCTCCCCTGGAATTTTGTGCGCCTCTATGTAGGCTTGGAGGACGCAGATGTGCTGATCGCCGATTTGGAGCAAGCGCTGGCAACTATCTAAAGCAGAATTCTCAGAATTGGCAGAATTCAGAGAATTTTCAAGATCGTCCAATCTAGATCAAAGGTGAATGAATGCGCAGAGGATCGGCAATCCCCAACGCATTCAACACCAAGCGCGATTCAATAAATTCTGCGAATTCTGCTCACGCGCCGTGACACTTCTTGAACTTCTTCCCACTCCCACAAGGACACAGGTCATTGCGTCCTGCTTGCGGCTCTTTTTTGAGCGGCTGCGCATTGGGGTTGAAGGACGTCAAGCTTTTTTTCTTGTTTTGGCCTGCGCTGAGGTAGGCACCTGCATCGAGCAATTCTTCCTCTTCGCCGGGGTCTGAATAGGCATCCCAGGTGTCGGTAAAGTGCTTGTAGGTATCAAAAAGGCCTTTGATGGGCATCTTAGCCCAGTTGTTGATGGGCTCATACATGTCGCCCTGCACCTCGCGCAGGCTGCCGCAGACGGCTGTCTCGACGAGGTCTTCTTGAAACAACTCGTCGATGATCTCCAAAAGATCCTTTGCGCGCAGGTTGGCAACCTCAGAGATGGCATTGCCGAGCAATGCGGCCTCCTCGTCGTGCGTGAAATGGTCTCTGAAATAGGTGAAGAAGGACTCAAACCATGCAAAAACCTCCTTGCGCCGCGCAGAATAGTGCCAAGCAATCTGTGCGACGGCATAGGTCGCCGCAGAGCGTGCAGCGACATCGGCATCGTGGTTGCGCACAAATTTTTGTATGCGCTCCAGATTGTCCTTACCTAGTTTGAAGATCGGCAACCAGATGTCTTCGGCGAGGTGATCGCCCATCCAAAAATGGACGATGGCGGGATCATTCCCCAGAAAACGCAGCAATTTCCCGAGACTGCCTTGGGCTCCCAACTCCGCAAGCAGAAATGCGGCATGCACTGGAAACGACAGCAGGCTCAGCGGGAGCGGAGCCTCTTCGGTTTCTAGTGCGGCATAAGCTGCGTGACGTGTGATCGCATCTTGCAAGGCCATCTCCAAGTCTGCAATCAGCGACTCGCGAGGCAATGCCAAAATACGTTTGACTGCTGTAGGGGGAATGTCAAATCCCCAACCGTACAACAGTTTGATTTCAGGGTGCTGAAATGTGGGCACTCCGGGTATTGCTTTCCAGCCTTCATTCCCGAGAGTATCCTCTTGATGCTCATTCCAGTCCTTGAGCAAATCATCCATTGACATGTGCCGACGAATAAATGGAATATGAATCTTTACAATGAGAAACCGTAAAGCTAAGTAGCGAAGAATTTCTGGAATATCAAACCGCTTTTAGGGAATCATTGCGACAAACCGTTTCAATTTTAGATGGAAAGGGTTAATTTCGAGGAGGAAATGAATACTTCAACACGCTTGAAAATGATATCTGGCCGCCTCAAAATGAAAATCCTAACCCGTAGATTTACTTTGTGGTCGGTGTTGGGAGCTGGGCTTGTGTTACTGCTCACGGCCTGTGGGATGGATGGCATGGAAGTGCGGCGCAGACCTGATGCAGAGGCCTGCATGGAGTCACGATTTGTACACGCAGGGCCATTTTCCCAAGTCGATGCGGGCATCAGCGAAGTGCCAGTGACATTGGAACTGCTGCAAGACTATATGCAGCGGTCAGAAAATCTGGCCATGGCACTCAACCGCAAAAAATACATCCTCCATTATTTTCAGCGGATGCCAGAATGGGACCAGGAAATCGTGCCAGCCAAGTTTCCTCTGTATTTTGAAATCGACTCCACGGCTATGCAGACCGAGGGGCTTTTTGAATTCGAGTTCAGCTCGGCGACCCATGCCCAGCTGCGGTTTGTCTGCGAGACCTGTGAGCGAATCGATCAGCAAGGTCAGCGCCTGCCCGCAAAACGCACACAAAATCGCAGCCGCTTGGATGTCGCTACCACGAGTACACAAAAGAATGCCGACTGGGCATTCAAATTGCGGCCGCGCCAATTGCAGTTGCAGGCCGAGGTCGGCAAGCGCTACCTGATCCAAATCCAGTCACAGGAAAGTTATCTGGCCACGGCAAAGCCAAAACTCAGCCTGGAGACCGACAAGGATGCATTTCGCTTGCAGTTTAGTGATCCATTTGCGTACCGCGCCGAAAACTTCACCAAGGCATTGTGTATTGCGATTGTGAACAGTGATCAGATGGCTCGACGCAATGCAATCGACAGTACCATGAGCCACCTCAAAGCTGCGATCGATTCCCTGCAAGCAGTGCGCGATGCGCTCGTGCCCCTGCAGGTGCTCAATGGGAAATCGGGAGAGATGAGTCGGCAGATGACTGCCGTAGAAGAATTGCTGGCGCAGAAAACGGAGCGTCTCACATATTGGGAGGTGCAACGCGAGGCTTTTATCCCTCGGTTTTTGGTGATGTCCAATGGCATGCCTTGCGGCCAAAGCAAAGCAAAAGGCTCCAAGTGAGTCACCGGAGCCTTTTGCATTTCATGTATTTGCCCTTGCTCAGATAAAGGATTGTACCTTTTCCTTGAGTTTGGCTTTGGTGGGGACGCCCATGATGGACTCCACTTTCACGCCGCCTTTGAAAAACATGAGGGTCGGCAGGGCCGAGACACCATACTTGGTGCCCGTCATGTTTTTTTCCACATTCATTTTGCCAAATACGACTTGGCCGTCCATCTCCTTGGCAAGCTCTTCCACAATCGGGCTGAGCATTTTGCAAGGGCCGCACCATGTGGCCCAATAGTCGATGATCACGGTCTTGTCAGACTTCAACACCAGCTCCTCGAAGTTGGCGTCGGTAATTTCCAGGGTTTTTGTATCAGTAATCATGTTCAATGTAGTATCTACAATTGTATTGGAGTTGTGAATTTAGCTCAACCGATAATCGATGTCAAATGTTTCTAGCACCCTGATCAAATCCAAGCCCGGCTGTATCATCATCGTGCGGCTCGCCAGTGGTATCTTGGTCGCAGCTTCGCGGTCCAGAATATTGAATTCCAGCGAGCATTTGCCCCGATTGGCTGCAAACAGGTTTTCCAAGGTGTCGATAAAATTATCGTTGATCACATCGAGTGGGATGTCGAGTGTAAGACGTTTCGATAGTTTCTCCACGGTATCGGCAAGAAATTTGACATCGACGATCTTGAGCTCAAATACATTCACATCCCTGAAGCCCGGCACGTACCGTGCAGAGATGAAAAGCATATTGTTGAGCTCGACGTAATTCTTGAATTTGGCATAGTCTTCCCCAAACAGCGCTAGCTCGACATTGTCGCTGAAATCTTCCAAGCCAAAGGTGGCAAACTTGTTGCCAGTGCGGGTCATGCCCTCCCGCTTCTTGGTCACGATGCCAGCGATCTTGAGGTCCTTGTTTTTGAACCGCTCGATGTCATTGAGGCCGCAACTGGTAAAGCTCTTGATTTCCAAACGGTATGTGTCCAGCGGGTGCCCAGATAGGTAAAAGCCGATGACATCCTTTTCAAAGTTGAGCTTCTCCATGAGCGTCCATTCCTCAGCCACGGGAATCTTGGGCTCAAAGATGCCGCCAATACCGCCGCCCATCGTGCCAAAGAGGCTCGCTTGGTTGCTGTTTTTCTCGAGCTGCACTTTGTTGCCATACTGCACAGCCTTTTCCAAGATATTGGAACTGCCGTCGATCGGCTCAAAATATTGTGCCCGCTGCACCTCAAAACTGTCGAGCGCCCCTGAGTAAGCGAGTTGCTCCAGGGTTTTGCGGCTCAGGTTGCCCGTGGGCACCCGTTTGCAGACGTCAAACACACTTTTGAAGAGGCCGTTTTTCTTGCGCTCAGCGATGAGTGCATCCACGGTATTGCCACCCACGCCCTTGATGGCCTCCAATCCAAAGCGGATGTCGCCCTTGTCGGTCACCGAAAACAAACGCACAGATTCATTCACATCTGGCGAAAGGACTTTGATGCCCATGCGGCGGCACTCCTCGATGAAGAATGTGATTTTGGTGATGTCGCTCACATTGTGCGTGAGCACAGCAGCCATGTATTCGGCTGGATAGTGGGCTTTGAGATACGCGGTGCGGAAGGCCAATACCGAGTAAGCCGCAGCGTGGGACTTGTTGAAACCATAGGAGGCAAATTTCTCCATGGTGTCAAACACTTCGCCTGCGTTTTTGGCTTCTACGCCATTGGCGATGGCGCCCTTGACAAAACCTTCCCGCTCTTGGGCCATCACATCGGCCTTTTTCTTACCCATGGCACGTCGCAGCAAGTCCGCTTGTCCCAGGGTATAGTTGGCCATCTTTTGCGCCACTTGCATGATCTGCTCCTGATAGACCATGATGCCATAGGTGTTTTTCAGGATCCCTTCGAGCATCGCGTGCGGATACAAAATCGGCTCGCGCCCATGCTTGCGACTCACAAAGGTCGGGATATTGTCCATCGGGCCCGGGCGATAGAGCGCGTTCATAGCGATCAAATCCTCGATGTCGGTCGGCAGGAGTTGCTTGAGGTACTTGCGCATGCCGTCTGACTCAAACTGAAACGTAGCGACGGTCTCCCCACGTTGGTAGAGCTCAAAAGTCTTGATGTCCTCGATGTCGATCTCCTCGGGATCGATGATGACGCCGTAGCGGTCTCGCACTTGGTGCACACAAGTCTTGATGATGGAGAGGGTCTTGAGCCCGAGGAAGTCCATTTTGAGAAGGCCAGCTTTCTCAGCCATTGGCCCGTCGTATTGGGTCACGAGGCTTTTGTCTTTGGCGACTGCGGTGGGCACAAAGTTGCTCACCTCGCCCGGCGCGATGATCACTGCACAGGCGTGTACACCTGTGTGGCGTGCTGTGCCCTCCAGCGTGCGTGCAAATTTCATCATCTTGCGCACCTCGGGGTCCGGACTTTCAAACGCCTTGGCCAATTCCTGGGCAAAGTCGGCGTTTTCGTCCATCGTGAGTGCCTTCTTGAAGGTCATGCCGGGCTTCTCAGGCACAAACTTCGCGATGCGGTTCACCTCTGCCAGCGGTATGCCCAGGGTGCGGCCCACGTCGCGCAAGGCCGTCTTGGCGCCCATCGTACCGTAAGTGATCACTTGACTCACCGATTGGCGGCCATACTCTGCGACGACAAAGTCGATGACCTCTTGGCGACCCTCGTCGTCAAAGTCGATGTCGATATCGGGAGGCGACACACGATCGGGATTCAAAAATCTCTCAAACAGCAGTTGGTACCGCAGCGGATCCACGTTGATGATCCCCAGGGCATAAGCCACGACCGACCCAGCGGCAGAGCCACGGCCAGGCCCCACATACACGCCTCGTCGGCGTGCCTCGGTGGTAAAGGACTGCACGATGAGAAAGTAGCCCGCATACTTCATCTTGGCCATGACCGCGAGCTCAAAGTCGATGCGCTCTTGGACCTCCAAGCTGATCTCCCCGTAGCGCTTGCGCGCGCCCTCATAGGTGAGGTAGCGCAGGTAGGTGTCCATGTCCAAATAACCGGCGGGCACCTTGAACTGGGGCAATAGCATGTCGCCTGCGAGGTTCATTTTGAAGTCACACTTGTCGGCGAGCTCCATCGTGTTGTCGAGTGCAAATGGCACGTCGGCAAAGAGCTTGGCCATCTCGGCAGGTGTCTTGAAATAGAAGTTGCGGTTGAGATTGCCCCTGTCGTCGGTAAATCTGAAGCGCTTGGGATCGTTGTAGTCGCTCGCGGTCTGCAAGGCGAGCAGCAAGTCGTGGGCGTCGCTGTCTTCCTCGTTCACATAGTGCACGTCGTTGCTGGCGATGACCTTGAGTTCATGCTTTTTGGCCATGCGTAGCAGCCACTCGTTGCACTTGTCTTGATCGCCCAATCCATGGCGCTGGATCTCGACATAGTAGTCGCCCGGGGCGAAGATGCCGAGGTAATCCTTCATGATGGCTTCGGCCGCATTCGCCCAGTTGTCCGCGCGCAGGTC
>JANORP010000078.1:0-1814 GCA_031415375.1 Bacteroidota bacterium
AATTTTGCTCACGCAATGCGACACCATCCATGTGGCCGCCTGCCTCAGCGTGCAGGAGATCGGCACAGGCGCTATCGATCATGCCCACGCTCACGCGGGCAGAGCCCCGATAATAATAAAAAGCGGGATTGTCGGGCTGGAGTGAGATGGCACGGTCCAAAAACGGCAATGCCGCAGCGGAATTGCCTGTATTGGTGAGGGCGATGCCTTTGTAGGCGATCGCGCCAAGGTAATCGGGATCCAATTCCAGGGCCTTGTCGATGTCTTTCAAGGCCATGGTATAGTCGCCCATACCTATATATGTGTAACCACGGTTCAGGTAGCTCACCTTGTCATCGGGCATCAGCGCGATCGCTTGGTCGAAACAGAAAATGGCCGTCTTGTTGTCGCCCACCTTGGAATTGTAAAAACCACGGTTGCTCCATGCAAAGTGGCTTTTGGGATCGGCCTTCACCGCTTCACTCAGGTATTTGAGTGCCCCGATGTCGTCGCCGAGCGAGCCGACACAAGTGCCAAGATAGGCATCGCTTTCGCCGCGCTTGTATTCGCCCTTCACTGCCTGGGTAAAATCATCCTTGGCATTTTCATAGTCGCCACGCACATAGAGCAGCACGCCACGGTCGAAACAATAGCGCCCGAGGTCAATCGCTGCGGCATTGTTTTCGCGTGCGATTTGGATCGCCTTGCCATAGTCGGCGAGGCATTGCTCGACCTTGGATTGTTGCAGCCGCGCATTGGCGAGGCCATTCCAAGCTTCGGCGTTTTTGGCATCGGCCTCGGTAGCCTTCAGATATGCCGCCTCTGCCTCGGGAAATTTCTTCTCCTCGAGCAATTTCTTGCCTTGGTTCAGATGATCCTGCCCTGCGCAGGCAGAGAGCATGCCTAGCAACATCAAAAATGCAAACAGCTTCTTCATGACAGTGACTCCTTATTTCAAACGAATGTCGGTGGACATCGTGGTTTTGCCTTCCAAAAGGTCCCCGAGCGAATTTTCGATGGTGACAGACTTGCCATCGGCACCTACCACGGCAGCCTCATTGCCTTTGACCTTCTTTACATTGCTGGCGAATGTATAGCGCAAGGTGTATTTGGCGTCTTTGAACATCATTTTCGCCATTTCTGCAGCCTGCTTGGTCTCATCGTCTTCTTCTTCACTCTCCTCCATCTTCATGTCCATCTTGCGGCTAAATTTCTTCCCGACAAAGCTGATCGAGTTGTCCTTTTCCGTTTCGTTGTCGGTGCTGCCAGACATGCCCAGTGCCTTGCCCATGCCCAAGTCGCTCCCGCGCACCACCAAGGCGGTATTCAGTGCATCAATGTTTTTGAATTCAAAGGAGTATCCGATCACTTTGGTATCGCGGCTGTTGAGGTTGATCACATTGCTGATACCCGGAATGCTTTTGAGTGCATCCATGGCTTCTGTGTCATCAAACATCTCGTTCATCGAGTTGCCCATTTCTCCACCTTCGCCCGTGGAATCGAGCACACTACCCATGCCTTCCATGAGCGCCATCATTTTGGAGATGTCCATCTCCATTTTGGCCTTGCCTGAGCCATCGGCATTGAACGTGTATTCTTCCACGATATCAAAGCAGGAAGAGAAGCCCAAGGCCATTAAGAGGATCGCGAGGCCAAAATATGTCTTCAAGGAATTGCGCATGTATTCTTTATTGGTATCCAAAACGGAAAGCAAGTTAAGGAAATACTCGGAATTGGTTTTTTGGGAATGCGCCCAGGTGTACGACAAATTCTGCACCTGTTCGTTGGCCCACCCCACAACAACGCTGTGGGCCGACGAACGAGCATTTTGATCA
>JANORP010000079.1:0-22742 GCA_031415375.1 Bacteroidota bacterium
TTGTTGCACCAAGATTTTCAGTGAATCCAATACGTCGTTGAGAAACAACAGTGATACCCCTTTATTAACCCCAAGAAGAAATAGATATTTCAGGTGAAGAGATTTGAGCAGAGGCAAATCGGGGACAAAGAACGTAAATGGGGAGAATTTATGCAAGACGGGCAAACTTAAATTTTCTAAGGCCGTGCGACAGTGAAAGGATTTTGTCAATTTGAATCCAAACGGCACTGATTCAGCGGCGCATAGCGGCACCTTCGCTCAAATAGGTTCCCAAAGGTAACTAGAAGCTTGGAATCTGCAAATCTTTCTCTGCGACGATTTTTTCTTGATTCCTGATTTGTACGAGCTATGCGAATGCTGGAGGGTGTGAGAGATCCCAAAAGTGGAAACGCCTAGTTGATGGGTTTCTCGCTGCATTCCGACATCGCTTCCATACTTTGTTGCTGGCCGACAAATGGTCATTTTCCATCTATGCGATCGACAGCGGCTTCCAATCGCAGCCGTTATCATCGATCATCGGCCCACTATCAAGGCGCTCGAGCGAGCCAATGGACTGCCTATTTTCCACGCTTTCCAGATTTGACGAGCGTTTGCGGGAATTAAGCAGGGTGATGTGCTTGCAAATTCATTAATTTGCGGAAAAATCTGGACGAATGCTCGAAATCCGTAAGATCAGAGAAAATAAGGAGCCGTTTGTAGCGGGCCTCCGCGCTCGGCACTACGCCGATGCAGAACAATTGATTCAGCGCCTGCTGGACATTGACCAAAATCGCCGCGAAATCATGTTGCAGGTCGAAACGATGCGCTCAGATGTGAAGCGCATTTCATCGACAGTGGGTGTTTTCATCAAAGCAGGCCAAACAGAGGAGGCTGAAAATGCCAAGGCTGCTTCGTCGGTCATCGGCGACCAAATCGTTGCGCTGGAGCAAAGAATCAAGGACGAGGATGAAGAGCAGCAGAAATTGCTCATCAGCCTGCCCAACAATCCTCACCCCACGGTGCCGATCGGCCACTCAGCCGACGACAATGTGGTGCTCTCTCTCCACGGCACCATGCCCGAGCTCGGTACTTGGGCCAAGCCCCACTGGGAGATCACAGCCGACCTCGATATCGTCGATTTTGCCCTCGGGGCCAAGATCACGGGCGCAGGTTTCCCAGTCTATAAGGGCCAAGGCGCGGCATTTTTGCGTGCGCTGAAGTCATTTTTTCTGGATGAGGCGATTGCAGCAGGCTATTACGAGATCGTGCCACCACTCCTCATCAACGAAGAGTCTGGTTATGGCACGGGCCAAATCCCTGATAAAGAGGGGCAAATGTACTATGTCACCGAAGACAAGCTCTATCTGATCCCCACAGCCGAAGTACCGATCACCAACCTCTACCGCGATGTGATCGTGGAGGCTGGACAGCTGCCAATCCAAAATTGCGGTTACTCGCAGTGCTTTCGTCGCGAGGCGGGTGCCTATGGTGCTCACGTGCGCGGACTCAACCGCCTGCACCAATTCGACAAGGTCGAGATCGTGGAAATCGCGCATCCCGACAACTCTTATGAGCGCCACGAGGTGATGTTGCAACATGTTTGCGGCCTGCTCGACAAGCTCGGCTTGCATTACAGGGTGCTGTTGCTGTGCAGCGGCGACATGGGTTTTGCATCTGCCAAGACCTATGACCTCGAGGTCTGGAGCGGCGCGCAAAGCCGCTGGCTGGAAGTGAGCTCGGTCTCTTGTTTTGAGACCTTTCAGTCCAATCGTCTCAAGCTGCGCTTCAAAGACGGCAACAAAAACACCCTCTGCCACACCCTCAATGGGTCTGCATTGGCGTTTCCAAGGGTCATGGCCGCCATCATGGAAAATTTCCAAAATGAGGACGGTAGCGTGACGCTGCCCAAGGTACTACAGCAATACACTAAGTTTGAGCGCCTCACCAAGCGCTGACCAAGAAAATTTGGACAGGGGATGAAGGCCATGCAGCAGCATGATTTTCATCCCTTGTCCACTTATAAATGGATGGTGTATTTGGCTGGACATGCGTAATTTTCCCAATCAGGAAAGCGATGCGAAATCTGCGCCATATCTGGTTGCTGTTGTTGCTCAACAGTTTGTTTTGCGTGGTTGCAGCGCAAGACAGCTTGCCTTGGCGCATCCGCCATGTGCTGGCTGAGCCTGTGCTGCCACGGCAGATGGCGCGGCGATTGCAGCATGACCTAGGCGATGTGAAATCGGCAGATGAGCTGCGTGCGCTTGGGACGCAGTCGGCTGCTTGGATGGAGGCGAGGGGCTATCAGGAATTTGCGATCGATACGTTTTTGGTGGATGACCGTACGCTGAAGCTCTCAGTGTACAAGGGACGGCGCTATTTTTTCGACAGTATCTTGCTACTCGGCCTCAATGAAACGTACTACCAAAAAGCGCAATTTGACTTGCTTCAAAGGCGGCACTCGGTTTTTTCTTGGCGGGAGTTTCAGGAAAAACTCGCGTTTTGCCTCGAAGCCTACCAAGATGAGGGCTATCCATTTGCGGCCTTTGACAGCATGACCCTCGCCTATCGCCAAGCGGGTGCCGACTCGGTGTTTGCGGCCATCGCCTATCAATTCCATCCTGGCAAGCTCGTCACCATCGACAGTGTGATCATCGAGGGCAAGGTGCGAGAACGGTCGAGTTTCATACAAAACCTCGTCGGCATCTACAAAGACGATGCCTATGACCAAGGCAGCATCGACCGTGCGCGGCGATTGCTCAACAGTTCGCCCTATTACAAAAACGCCAAAGTGCCCAAGGTCGAGTTCATCAGCGAAACGAAAGCGCAAGTGACATTTAATTTGGAGGCGCGCAAGTCGGGTAAGTTTGACGTGCTACTCGGCATTCTCCCCCCCGCCAATAGCACCGCCAAGCTACAGTTTACAGGCTTGGTGGATTTCCAATTGGTAAGTCCTTTGTTTCGAGCGGGCGAGGTGATCGAGTTGCGCATCGACAAACTTGTGGGCAGCTCGCAAAAGTTGCACTTGCGGTTTGCGATGCCCTATTTGTTTGGCTCTCCCTTGGGGATCGACGGCAGTTTTGACCTGCTCAAGCAAGACACGACCTTTCTCACGCGGTCGGTGAAACTGGCCGTGCCTTATGCATTCTCCCCCAGCCTGAGCATCAAGGCATTTTACAAAAACAAGAATTCGTCGCTCATCTCGACAAGGCGCTACCAGCAAGACACGACGATCAAGCCGCCTGTGCTGGATGCCAAGGATCAGACCTATGGCATCGGGTTTGTGTTTGAGAACCTCGACGATCGCTTTAGCCCGACCAAGGGTTGGCGCATCAAAGCCGACGGTGGCATCGGGCGTAAGAAGGTGATCCAAAATCCACGCTTGGTCGAGAGTGTCTATGAAGGGGTCGAACGCAGCATTCCCAAGAAAGAAACCGAACTGCGGCTGGAGTGGTACCGGAAATACAGCAAACGCATGGTGCTCGTCTTGGCCAATAGCACCTACTGGCTCGATCAGAAGCAGTATTTTCGCAATGACCTGATGCAGGTCGGTGGGAGCCGCAGCATCAGGGGGTTCAATGAAAATCAATTCTTCACCAATTTCTATACTGCCTTGACGGTAGAAAACCGCTTTTTGCTGGAAGAGCGGTCTTATCTCTTTGTTTTTTCCGATATTGCCTACCTCGAAGACAAGACTGGCGCGGTGAAAGTGCTGCGTCCATGGGGCTTGGGTTTGGGTCTGACGTATGAGACCAAGGCAGGAATGCTGTCGATCACTTATGCTGCAGGACAGGTGGCCGGTGCACCGTTCCAGCCCTCGCGCGGCAAGATTCATATAGGACTCGTCAATCAATTCTAGGCATGGAACCAACTGAAAATCTGGAAAAAATCGTTCACGTCCCTTGCGGCTCCTGTGGCGATGATATGATTTATGACCCCGGGAAGCAATCGTTGCTGTGCCCCAGTTGTGGCAGCACCCGCGACATCCCACGCGCCAATGACAAGGTGATCGAACGTTCTTTTGCCGACGTGGCCCACCTTTCCGATCAGCCGACTGGGCTGGGTGCCCCCTCCAAGGTCTTTCACTGCAACGGCTGCGGCGCCAATACCTCGGTCGATCCTGACACGGTTGCTTTTAGCTGCCCTTTTTGCGCCTCCAAGAATGTGAATGCTGAAGCCCACGAGGCACGTGTGATCAGGCCCTCCGGGATCTTGCCCTTCAAGGTGACCAAAGACAGCGCCTTGGAAAAATTCAAGACCTGGATTGGCAAGGGCTTTTTTGCACCAGGCAATCTCAAGCGCCTCGCTCAGCTCGATCTCATCCGCAGCGTCTATCTTCCTTTTTGGACGTATGATGCAGACACGTTTTCTGAGTGGCAAGCAGAGGCTGGGCACTATTATTATACAACTGAATCCTATACCGACAGCAAGGGACAAACCCAGACGCGGCAGGTGCAGCATACCCGCTGGGAATGGGTGAGCGGCTATCTGGACAAACCATTTGACGATGTGCTCGTCGTCGGCTCCAGTGGACTAGAGCAGCGCTTCACCGAGGGCATCTACCCTTTTGGGATGGAGGAAATCGTGAACTACGATGGGGAATTTATCTTGGGCCATGCCTCTGAGGTCTATCAAAAGGATGTGAAGGAAGGATATGACGTCGCCGAAGGCATCATGGACGATGCGATCAGAGCCGATGTGACCCAAAGCATTCCAGGAGACACGCATCGAGCGCTGTCGATCAACACGAATCGTACCAATATCAAGTTCAAGCATATTTTGCTACCGCTTTGGATCGCAGCCTATACCTACAACAACAGGGTGTATCGGTTTTTGGTAAATGGGCAGACTGGCAAAATTTCGGGCAAGAAGCCAGTCGCAGCATGGAAGGTCGTCGTCTTGATCTTGGTGATCATCGGCATTGTTACAGCCATCGTGCTTGCCATGCAAGGCTCTGATGCTACAACGCAGTAATGGCTGCTATGCTTCAGTTGTAAAATGCGCCAAGGAGGCAATGCATATCCAGCTTGGCCATCATTTCCTCAAACGCCACGCCTTGCTCTAGCAAGCCGTCTTGCACGGGCTTCATGCACTCGCAGTCATCGAGCTTGATAGAGAAATCTTCCTCACCTTGCATTGCTTTGGTAATGGCGGGATTTTCAGACGCCATGACCGCTGCTTGGAGGTCGCCCGTGGTCTTTTTGCGAATGGATTTGATCTCCTCCAAGATCGCTGGCAGGTCCCAGCCAGACTCGGCACCCATCATGTCATAGACGCAGCTACATGTCTCGGCAGCCAGCTTATCGACCTTTCCATTGGGTTTGGGGCCGTCCCATGCAGGATTGCTGTTGCAAGCGGTGAAGACTAGGGCTGTGGCCGCGAGGAAAATGAAGTGACGCAGTTTCATGGAGATAATGCTGAGTTTGGATGCGAATCTAAGGATTCTGCCGCTTGCAAGGATACTGTGGACGGGAAATATGCAAATGGGACGACATATTGGTCACAAAAAAAATCCCAATGCATATCGGCCTGGGACTTCTTGGGGGGATTGTAGCAAGGAAAGACGCCAATTGATGCGGGTTGGCGCGTGCCGTAGATTGTGGTTCTAGATGGCTGCCTCGTACTCACCAATACGGGCAAATGCGCTGCAACTCATCGGCTAGAGATTGCAGTGCGATCGCCTTGAATCATGTGCAGCCAACTCGCAAAAGAGAGACGGCGCGCAACCCGAGTTTGCGATTCAAGTGCGACCTGGACCATCGGGCAAACCTCTGGGTCGTCGCGGGCGGTTTTTCGCCGAGACTTCGCACGGTGTCGTGCACTCGACAAGAACCTACCCAAAAATTTCTGTTCATATCCGTCTCATGGATGAATATTGAAAAGTGGGGGCGAAGCGTCTGCGATGGCCTTTCCCAAACGCCACACTTCATTGCGTCTTGGGAAATTGGAAGGCGTGCTACAACCGCGTCTCGGATGTGCAAGTAGATCGATGCCGATTGCAAAATGTAGGTTTGCAGCATCTGTTTTTGATGTATCAAGAATACACAAAGGTGTGGCATGCCCCAATCAATCTGGGATGAATGGTGCCTAATCGGGGATGAATGGCGTGCAATAGGCGATGAGTTCAGAAAATGAGCCAACCAATGATTGTGTCACAACCATGCAATGAGATCAGCCTCCGCAAAATAAAATTCCAAAAACGAATTTTTCCGCAATGCTTTATGTCGATCGCTCTGCGATATGTAACCTGAGTTCCTCAATCACCGCATCTACAAAAAGGTGGAGTTCATCCAGTTTTGTAGGGATCAGTTCCAGTTCCTCCTGCTCTCTAGCGAGGGCTTCGAGTTCCTTGAATTTTTCCTTGAGCATCTCTGAGCCACTGTAGGCAGCCGAACTTTTGTTGCGATGCGCTGTTGCCCTGACGATTTCCCAGTCAGCTATGGCGGCAGCAGCACGCAATTCCTGAACCGCTTCTGGCATTTTGGCGACAAGCTTATTGAGGATGCCCAATACAAATTCTGGTTCGCCACCCGACACAGATTCGAGCATCGACATATCCGTAAGGCGATATACTGACGCGGGTGCCGCTTGCAATTCTGCAGTGGGCTGTGCCTCTAGAGGCACAGCCTGCAAATTGGCAGGTATGGGCTGCTGGGCAAAATGAACGTCGAGGTCCTGTGAGATTTTGCCTGAGCGCATCGCAGGCACTGTGCGCAACATGCGCACGAGTTCATTCATCAAAAATGGCTTGGAGATAAAAGTCTGCATCCCAGCCTCCAGGCAGTTTTTGCGATCAGACTCCATTGCATTGGCGGTCATGGCGACGATGATCGGGCGCTTGTCGGCGGGCATGCGAGCGATGATCTGACGGGTAGCTTCGAGGCCATCCATCACGGGCATCTGCACGTCCATGAAGATCAGGTCGATGCCTCCCTGGAGCGCGATCTCCAAAGCTTCCTTTCCGTCTTGGGCGATTTGGATGGTATAACCTAGGCTGCCAAGCATGCCTTGAACGACGTCTTGGTTGATGGGGTTGTCCTCGGCGACGAGGATGCGCAGCGGCACTTGGGATGCTAGCTGGGAAAGGCTTTCGCCCGTCGCCTGCACTTCATTGCCCAGGCGATGACCGATGAGGGCGGCCAAGAGGTCATCTCGTTTGAAAGGCTTGGGCAGGATCCACCCATTGGGCCCTATGAACGTCGAAAGCGGTATCGACACGTCGGGCTCGGCCATCAAACCGTAGCGTAGCCCGCGGCTAGCACAGATGGACTCGATGCGTTGGACAAACAGGGCGGGATCACCATGGCTGAGCCGCAGATCGACCAGCAAAAAGGCAATGTCTGGGATGTCGAGCGCGGCGTCGGTCGCAGCTTGGATATTGTCATAGGTATGCATCACGACGCCCCAATGCTGGAGATACTCGGTGAGCAGTGCCTCTGTTGCTGGATGCTTGAGTGCCGCGACAATTTGCTTGCCTTCAAGAGATTTTGCGGGATGGGCGTCTCCTGGGAAATTCCAAGGCCCAGACGTGCCTACTTTGATCGTAAAATGAAACTCCGAGCCTTGTCCCATTTCGCTTTCCAACCACATCTCACCACCCATCATGCGGCTCAAGTTGTAGCTGATCGCGAGACCCAATCCGGTGCCACCATATTTGCGGGTCGTCGAGGCATCCACCTGTGTGAAGGATTCAAACAATGTGGCATGTTTTTCCTTGGGTATGCCGATGCCGCTGTCCTTGATCGAGCACTGGATGACAGCAATGTCGTCTTCTAGCTCTATCAGCCGCGCCCGCAGGATGATCTCCCCTGTGGAGGTAAACTTGATGGCGTTGCCGACCAAGTTGGTGAGTATCTGCTTGATGCGCGAGGGGTCACCCAATACTGGCCCCCTGATCTCAGGATCGACCCAATAGAGCAATTCCAGGCCTTTTGAAAATGCGGTGAAAGAAAGGATGTCCAAGACCTCCTCCATGGTATGCCTTAGATCAAATGGAATACGTTCCATTTCCAGCTTACCTGACTCAATGCGGCTGAAATCCAAGATGTCGTTGATGAGACTGAGCAAGCTCTGCCCACTCACGCGGATGTTTTCGACAAACTTGCGCTGCTGCGGTGTGAGGGCGGTGCGCTCAAGCAGATCGGTCATGCCGATCACGCCATTCATCGGGGTGCGGATCTCATGGCTCATTTTGGCTAGAAACTCGCCTTTGACCTGATTGGCCTGCTCTAGGGCCTCCGTGCGCTGCTTGACCTTGAGTTCTAGGATGGCGCGCTGCCGCTGAAGATTGTTGGTGCGCAAGCGGATGGTGCCTAGGAGAATGGCGATGATCGCAAACAGAAAGAGGACTCTAAACAATGTGGTTTTCCAAAAAGGTGCCAGGATTTTGAAGCTTAGGGTCGCGGGAACCTTGGTCCAGACGCCATCGGCGTTGCAGGCGATGACTTTGAATGTATAGGAGCCTGGCGGGAGCGGCGAATACACGCGGTAGGACTCGGTTGTGGGTTCGGAGTAGGCTGTGTCTAGCCCTTCCAAGACATAACGATAGGTGACTTTTTCACCGAGGTGCTGCGTGATGCCCGCAAAATCGATGCGCACATCATCTTCGTGAGGATCCAAAACAGCATTGATGGGGATGTTGGTCCAAGGTGTGATCGCAAAACCTCTTTGGGTCCAATCTATTTTCTCGAGTTTGATCCTAAAATCGGTGATTTCGATATGCGGTGCAAGGGTGTCGGCAAAATCGCGTTCGGGATGGTAGCAGCTGAGGCCTTGGATCGTACCAAACCATAGCTTGCCCTCGCTGTCGAGCATCGATGCACCTTGGTTGCATTCGATCCCCGTGAAGCCCTCGGCCTTGCCATAGGTGTCGATCGCGATTGGGTTTGAGTTTTGGTCGATCTTGATGCGGGTCAATCCATTTTCGGTTCCTGCCCAGAGGTCCCCATTTGCATCGGCCTGCAATAGATAGACCACATTGCCAGATAGGCCATCTCTGGAATTGATGTAGCAAGCCTCCCCGTCTTTGAATCTGAGAAGGCCCTCGATCGTACTGACCCAAATCGCACCATTTTTGTCCTCGTCCAGATCATACACATCACGCTGTTGCAGGTGAAATGCTGCATCGAGATTCGTGATTTTCCCATGGTCCCAGCAGTGCAATCCCATGCGTGAAAAAGCCAGCCAATACCGTCCAGATCGGTCTTGAAGGCCGAGGAAGGGGTTTTTATCGAGCGCGATTCCATCAAGGGAGATACGCCGGATGCTATCTGGGCCAATGTCATACAATCCATTTGGATTAGGATACAATGCCCCAGTAAGGCTCGGAATAAATGCTGTATAAAACGTGTTGCGCGAATCACTTCCGTATGCAAGTTGCTGGAATTTCTTGCCATCCGATCGGAGCAAGCCCGTCGCCGACGAGGTGATCAAGATGCTTCCCGATGGTTCTCTGAGCATCGTAAAAATATTGGCGTCTTTGCTTGGGAAATCTTTGACCTCGGTGATTGCCCCCTGCTTCAATTCAAACAGGCCACGTTCTGTCCCGACGAACAGATGATTGGGAGCGATTTCGGCGATGCTAAAAATGCCATGGTCTTCAAAAGGGGTATTGGCGCCATAGGTCGTAAATGCTTCTGAAGAATAACAAATGGCCCCCGATCCATTGGAGCCGATCCAGGCATTGCCGTTGCGATCTTGCAACAAGACATTGGTGCGAGACTCCTTTAGGCCATCGTCGATGCCGAGGCGATGGAAGCCGTCCTTGGTATAGCGTGCCGCCAAGTGGCCTCCCGTCATCCAGATGTTGCCTTGGTGGTCTTCAAGGACCGATGTGATGGTGCCAATCGGTAATGGGAGGGTATCGTAGTCAAACTCCTTGCCCCGCAATCGCCAGATGAGCAAACCATTCGATCCCATCATGGATCCATCGCGCAACCTGATGATGTCCCGGACGCTACCTTGGGGTAGATCGGCATAACTTGAAGTGTCCAAAGGATGGATTTCCCCTGCTTTAATCACGCAGATCCCGTTGGCTGTGCCTGCCCACAGCTCCCCCTGCGGCCCCTCGATCATACGAAAGACACTGTCGGAGGAAAGCCCGTCCTTTTTCAGGAACTGCTGAATATGCCCCCCTTTCAATTCAAAGAGACCGTCGCCCTCTGTCGTCAGCCACAGACTTCCGCTGCGCGAAAAGAAAATGCGGTTTGCGGATTCAAAATTGATTTTCCCAACGCCAACAGGATGGAATTTATACCCGTCATAGTAGCACAAGCCTTGTTTGTCGCAAGCAAACCACAAATTGCCGAGGGGATCCTCGGCGATGGCACCGATGGCATTGCCGAGCAAGCCCTGATCGACCGTGAAGGTCTTGAATTTACGGCCATCGAAACGGCTGACTCCGCCACTGTTGGTCCCCATCCAGAGGTAACCACGACGATCCTCGCAAAGGGAGGTTACTTGCGATTGGCTCAGACCCTGCTCTACATTGTAAACCTTCGTGCCAAATGTCTGAGCAATGACCACATTGGAATTCATTTCCCAAAATCCCAATAGGATCAAGGAGGCAAGAAATCTCCAAAGATGGTTGTGGTTCAAAATAATAATTTCAACAGAACGAAATTAGTAGCATTCTCGCTGGTTTTCAATTTATTTAACCTTGCATTCTTACTTCCATCGTTTGTTTTTTGAACGCTTCGATCTGCTTGGTAATGAGCTACTATCGTTGTGAAAATCGAGCTTATTCCCTCAAAATCGGCGACTTTGTAGGAATAGCATTAGATTTGCGCCATGCTCACGGAAATCTCAGCTGGCCAATGGCGCGAATTGATCGAATTGGCAATGGTTTTTGCACAAGGAGAACCTTGGACCTGGATGGACGATGGTCAGGTGATCGGCGTCTTGCATCCACAAACGCAAGAAAAGGCGTATTGCTCGATCATGGGTCGCACGAGCGAATTCAAGGCGCTGGCCATCTATCCTGGGCGATCAGGGTGGTGGAGCTATCTACAAATCAATGCTGAAGACGCAGAGGCCGAAACCAGCGAAATCTTGTACAAGCAACGCTGTATCGTGTTGAGTTTCGAACCACGCGCGACTGCCGACGCCGACGACCTCGCGCTGCTGCGCCACGCTGGCCTGCGTGATGCCGACTTCATGTGGGTGCCATCCTTTCGTAGCTATGTGCCTGGCTATGTGCCATCTACGCCCGACCGCGAGGAGTTTCAATGGCTCAGTTTGGTCTTGCCGCAGATCATCGTGGCTACCCGCGAGGTATTTGCGGGTGAGCAGGTGATTCCCGACAATGGGCTCGACAAGCAAGGTCTCTTGCTGTTTCGCCATATCGATGTTGCGGTTGGCGACTGGCATTCGGCTTGGCTCAAGCCAGACCCCAATGCCGATTTCTCGCCGCCGCAGGTGGTGCTTTCCAGCGCCCTCGCCCAGGCTGCGCGTGCGCTGCCGCAGTCGGATGACATCTGGCTCATGGAAGATTTTTTTGTGCCCGAGGCGGCCGAAGATACCGATGGTGGCCGCGCTTTTTTCCCACATGCGGCTGTATTTTTTGACATGGAAGTCCAAGAATTCAGGGGCTTGTCATTGCTGCATCCCGACAATTGGTTGGAAGGGTTGGCTGAATCCCTAGCTGAAATGCTGATGAACCAAGCTCGCAGACCCGCACAGATCGTGGTGAGCAAGCGCAGCAACTTCATCTTGATCAAGCCCTTTTGTCAAGCCATCGACGTGGCCATCAACTTGGAACCGACATTTGATATTGTCTCTGACCTGCGTGATGCAGTGCTCGAGATGTGGCGCGAGCAGGACTGAGCCTGCATGGCCCTGTGATCGTGCGCAGCATCTCGCCAATCCATCAACCGTTTACAAAATCAGCTTCAATCTTCTGAGCCAATCCTTGACTCAGAGCTTGGGTTCAATCTTGCCGTTGAGATGTAGCGTGATGGGTTCATTGTTGCCTTGCAAAGTCACTGCAATGATCTTCTCATGCGTGCCCATTTGGTTGGCCGTTTCAAAATTCACCTTGATTTCTGCGATCTCTCCAGGCTGTATCGGTCCTTTTGGAAATTCGGTCTTCATACAGGGGCAGCTCGTGAGTGCACCCGTGACCGTGACCGCCGTGTTGGTCGCATTCTTGAATGGATAGCTCGCATGCACGGTGTCGCCTGAGGTGACGGGACCAAACTGCATCGTCAAATGCGCAAAATGGATGGCCGTACCCTGACCAGGTTCAGCGGTGAAGCTGTCTTCGGCCTGGATGGTCTTGACATTGTCAGCTCCCTTGCCGGTCTTGTCCTTGCCATCGCAGGCAGTTGTGCCCATGCATAGCACAAGCGCCAATGCCAAAAAGCCTATGGTGGAATATTTCATGCGTTTCAAATCAGTGTTGGAACCGCAAAAATAGGGAAAGGAACTACACTGGACAAATGTGGCGTTTAGTGGCCGTAGGGCAAATGATCAGCCTTCCTTCTTTTTCAGCAGGTTGCCCAACTTGAGTTTGGGTGCAGCCTCCTCGTCTGGTGCACTGTCGGTCTGCGTTGCTTCCTCTTTTGTGTCGATGAGTCTGCCATGCATGTCGAATGTCATGCCGACTTGTTTCACGCCCCCGAGCACTTTGATTTCATAGAGGATGCCGTGGCGGCGTGTGCTCACCTTTTTCACTTCCTTGGCTTGGAAGTCGGGGTAGTGACTGCGGCAATAACTGCGTGCAGAGTCTGGCATTTCCTGATAGGCAATGTCGAGCTCTGTTTGGATCCAATCACCTGTAGGGGTATAGATCGCCTCGGCATCCTGGCCTTTGATCTGAAAACGTGCGCCATAGTAGTCTTCGCCCTGCTTGAGCCACACGATGTTTTCAGCCTCCGCGAAACGGTATTCAAATTCCTCTACGACCGAGAGGGGCACAGCAGTCTTGCGCACAACTTGCTGCGCTGCGAGGCCAGAAAAGCCCATGCCGAGTAGCACAAGCGCCAATATCCAATTTTTCATTCCATTCAATGATCACTACGCCTGCAATTTGCCAATTAAAATTGCAGAATCCAAGGCCATGATTCCACGATGAAAGGCATGGTGTATGGTGTTTGCTACGGTGGCATAGGTTCGGGAAAGAAAGCTATCCCGCTGATTTTCCTATCTTGCCCTATCATGAGTGATATATTCAAAGGGGCAATCGTCTATCGGGCCAATGGCGTGCAATATCGACTGGCATTCGGGGAGGGTTTGCTCGACCCTGCGAATATCATCGCCATCACGATGGCTTCGCAGGCCACCGAAGCTGGACGCACGCTGAGCCTTGAAGTCGATGCCGCACACGAGATCCTGCTAGAGGAACTTTACATAGAGATGCAGCAGCCGGTCGGCCTCGACGACCAGCTTTTCCTCAATGGCTACCAGAGCTGGACAGAGAGCAGGCTATATGGGCCAGCGGAGCGCATTCAGCCGCTGCGAGGACCCCTGCCTCACTTGGTCAACACGACAGGCGACTATACATTTTACAAAAATCCGCACCAAGCAGGCCATCTCCATGCTTGGTCTTTTACCAGCTTGCATGTCCAAAAGGAAGGCAAAACCACCTTTTGGATGGATACAGCGCCTGAAACCGGATACACCCTGTTTGAATGGCGCGTGCCAGAGGGAAAACTAGTTTTGCGCAAAGAAGTGGGTGGTCGGCTGCTGCTGGGCAAGGCCATGCTGATGCAGGTCGAGATCTTGACAACCGTGGGCACCGAGATCGCGCAAGACAGCTTGCCGGGATTTGAGGCGCGGCAGGTTGCTGCGCCTGTAAGCGGTTGGACGAGCTGGTACAACTACTACACCAAGATCGACGAAGGAATCATTTTGGAGAACTTACGGGCATTCGCAGATCGCAAAATGCCCATCGACTTTTTCCAGATCGACGACGGCTGGCAGCCTGCAGTCGGCGATTGGATGACCGCAAATTCGAAATTCCCAAAAGGCATGGCCCATATCGCGCAGCAAGTGCATGCAGCGGGCTACAAGGCGGGCTTGTGGCTAGCACCACTCATCGTCGCCGAGGATGCCGCGCTATACCACGACCATCCCGAGTGGCTGCTGACCCACGATGGCGAGCGCCTGGTCGAGGCAGGCTTTAATCCAGGTTGGGCGGGATTGATGCACGGGACCTATTTTGTGCTGAACCTAGACTTGCCCGAGGTGCAAGCGCATCTGCGCACCGTGTTTGACACCGTGCTCAATGTCTGGGGCTACGATCTGGTGAAGCTCGATTTTCTCTTTGCAGCCGCTTTGATCCCCTGCGGAGGAAAGTCACGCGGGCAACGCATGCATGAGGCATTTTCGATGTTGCGGGAATGGTGCGGCGACAAATTGATCTTGGGATGCGGGGTGCCCCTGGCAGCCGCTTGGGGCCAGGCCGACTATTGCCGCATTGGGCCAGACATTGGCTTGAGCTGGGACTTGGGGATCGCGCGGGCGATCCACTTGCGCGAACGCATCAGCACGCAAAATGCGCTACACAATACCATCAACCGCCGCCACTTCTCGGACCGCTACTTTGCCAACGATCCCGACGTCTTCATCTTGCGCGCATCCCACAACAAACTGAGCGCGGAGGAAAAGATGAGCCTGCTGCTCATCAACCAAATTTTTGGCGACTTACTCTTCACCAGCGATGCCATCGCCGACTACGACGACGCGACGATGCGGCTCTACCGATCGACATTTCCTGTGCGGCCCCAAAAAATCCTGTCGGTCACCGCAGATTTGGAATCATTGTACCGAATCTCATTTCAATGTGGCAGTCGTGTATATATGTGCATTTCAAACCTGGGCGACGAGCCACGCAGCGTCGATCTGCCCCATGGACGCTTGTACCGCAGTGGCGAGGGTTTTATTTCACCAGGCCAAGACGTCACATTCAAGCCGCATGAAACGCGGGTGTATTTGATGTCGGGAGGAAATGAAGTGGGAATCGTGGGAAGCGACATGCATATTTTCCCGGGCTGCGAGGTCGAGTCCTTGACCGAAGGTGAGGATGGCCTACGCTTGGTGTTGCACCCGCAGGCGAGTCTGTCGGGCACACTCGTGCTGCGTGCGGGCAGTGGCACGCATGGGTCCAAGGTGAACGGGCGGCCTCAGCAGGTGACAATGCTGGAGGGCATTCCCTTGCTCAATCTTCAGGTTCAAGACGGCAAATTGATTTGAACATTTTGGCTGATTCAGCGGTTGAAGAGACATAGTTTTGATGCCTACAGAAATGCTGATATCCGAAAAAAACACGCTTGTAATCGGTGCCTCCACCAATCAGGAACGCACGAGTTACACCGCCTTGCACATGCTCACCGATGCCCACGTACCAGTATTCGCGGTCGGATTGAAGGAAGGCACTGTCGCTGGGGTGCAGATCCACAAGAATACCGATGGCTTGGAGGATCAGCCAATCCATACCGTGACGCTCTACCTAAATGCGCAGCGCCAAGCCGAATTTGAACCCTATATCCTGGGTCTGAATCCCAAGCGTATCATCTTCAATCCCGGCGCGGAAAATCCCTCTTTGTACCAAGCAGCCACTGCCCAAGGCATCGAATGCTGCAATGCGTGCACGCTGGTGATGCTTAATTTTGGTCAGTTTTGATTGTCCCAACAAGAATTGTTAACTTATGAACGGAAAAATAAGACACCCCATGTTTTCACAGGTCGTAAGTAGTCGCACTGAAGATGTGATTGTGAGTGTAGAGACAGCCTATCTGCCCGCGCAATCCAATCCGCTGGGAGACGTTTTTATGTTTGCCTATCGCATTCGCATCACCAATGAATCGACACAGACGGTGCAGCTGCTGCGTCGGCAGTGGCTCATCAGCGATGCCTATGGTGCCAAACGCAAAGTCGAGGGAGACGGCGTGGTCGGGCAACAACCGATTTTGGCACCTGGCGAGACGCATGAATACATCAGCGGTTGCGATTTCCGAAGCCCAATAGGGCAAATGAAGGGCTACTTTTTCATGCTGCGCAAGGGAGATCCTACGGAATTCAAGGTGCGCATCCCAACATTCACCATGGCTACACCTCACACACTCAACTGAGATCTCTTGAAAACTGCAAGTGTCATCTATCAAGGAAACCTGCGCACGCTGGCGACCCACATTCGTTCCGGGAATCAATTTGTCACAGACGCACCTGTCGATAACCATGGCAAGGGTGAGGCATTTAGCCCCACAGACTTGATGGGCGTTTCATTGCTCACGTGCATGATCACGACGATGGCACTGGCAGCGCAAGGACGTGGCTGGGAGTTGGGAGAGATCGAGGGTGAAGTGCTCAAGGTCATGGCAAGCGCCCCACGTCGCGTGGAGCAATTGATCGTGGACATCCACTTCACCAATAGTCCGCTAGACGAGGCACAGCGCGGGTTAATGGAGGAAATCGGCCGGCATTGTCCCGTAGCGAAAAGCCTGAACCCCGACTTGGTGCAGGAAACGTATTTCCACTATCACTAAATTTCTCAGGTTGGGTTGCCGCTGGGCGATGGCTGGAGCAGACTCACTTTTTGGAGTATGATCCCAGGCTCTATGTCATAGTGGCTCATGTGGAAGTCCACGTGGCCATCGTGTATCAAAAGGATCTGTGGTGACTCGTGACGCACGCCAAAGTGCTCTGCAATCTCCTGCGAAACATCGCGGTGTAAGAGGAGATCCAAGAAATGGATGTCCATCTTTTCCTTGAGATCGGAGAGCGTGGTATCGAGTCGGTACTTTGCAGCAGCTGAAATGCTGCACCGTGTGCTGTGCTTGAAGATCAGTTGCGGCTTGGCCACTGAAGCTTGCACGATGGCTTCAAGTTGTGCGAGATGGTCCAATCTTTTCATGGCTCAGCGATGGTTGCCAACTTTTTGGGCACGGCAAGGCTTGTTGCTCTGCATCAAATGGGTGCAAGAACTCACGCTGGCGACCCCGATGAGGCTGGCAAGCAATACAATCACGAATTTTCTCATAGGGAAATCAAAATAAAAGAAAGCTAAGTTAACGAATCTCTGCCCATGTGGCAAGAGGAATGCGTGCAGTACAGCTGCCATTTTTTACCGCTCGGCGCTTCCCTCCTCGGCAATGCGCCCAGGAGGGAAGCGCCGATGTTCGCCTGCCCAGTACAGGATCAGTGCATTGCCATCGGGATCGCGCAATTGCGCCTCGCGCCAGAGCCACGTCTGGTCTTGCGGCAAGCTGTCAAAAACGAGCCCCAGCGCAATGAGTTCCGTGACGCGTGCATCCAGGTCGGCACATTCAAAATACACGACCACACCATCACCAGTCGGCAAGGAAGCCACCTGATGGATGGAAAATGTGGATCCGCCATCTGGGCATTCCAAGCGGGCGTAGCGCGGGACCGAATCGACAATCAAGCGCAGGCCGAGCAATTGGTAGAAGGCGACCGACCTTGAGAGATCCAATGAAGGAACAGTAACTTGGTTGAGTTGCATCTGCAAATCTAGGACACGCTGCGCAACTGCTAGCGGTGGTTGCCGACTTTTTGAGCCATGCAGCCATGGGAACTCATGCAGGAGGTTGCGGTGCCTGCCAGGATCAAGCCGAGTACAAATACGAGAAGTAGCTTTTTCATACGCCTTAATACGATTGGTTGAAGACTCTATGCCGCAATTTGGAGAATAGAAACATTGGAAACAGTACAATTTTTGAATGTGGATAACATTGGAAATGGGCCAATTTGTAGCGTACAGATGGCTTTGAATGTGGATTTCTATTGAGGATGGTTCGGTTTTGCGATGCTTGACCAGACAAGGACCGCGCCATTATCCACATCCAGAAGGGCGATGTGGACAATGGTGGAATCTTCAAATGTTTGCTTCGTACACCAAATTCAGACAATTTGCCCCAAAGTCTTGCACCCGCAATGCTGCTGTGCCCCAAAAAGCTGTTACCCGATTGCAAAAAGATGCAAATTGACCCCTGATGAATGCCCAGGAACTGGCTTTTTTGCTCTCGCCTGAAATGCGGGACTGGGTCGCCCAGCACTGCACGCAATCGCCCTTCCAGTTGGCGATGATGCGGCATGCGGCTGGCTTTCCAGCGGCATTGGCCATCGGGCAGGTGGCTTTGTTGCAAAAGGCTGCCGCCAAGCTGCCGACTTGGTCGTCGTGTGGCTGCGTGCTGCCTGCACGCGCCTATGAGCAGGCGACCTCAGAGGCGCTCGCAGACGCGAAGCCTTGGCGCAGTGGAGCGCGAGCCTTGGATCTCAGTTGCGGTCTGGGAAGCGATGACCGCGCCATCGCCATGCACTATGCCACGGTCGTCGCGCTGGAACCCGATCCCTTGCTGGCGCAGGTCGTGCGCCACAACCACGGCCTCATGGGCATCCACAATGTGACCTTACTGGAAGAGCGGGCCGAGGATTACCTGGCGCGCTATGACGGGCCGCCATTTGACCTCATCTATATCGATCCCGACCGTCGCGATGCCCAGGGCAAGCGGCAATATGGACTTCGCGATTGCCAGCCCGATGTCTTGGCCTTGTTGCCGCGCATGAAGGCCGTCGGCAAACGCATCCTCATCAAAGCCAGCCCTATGCTCGACTTGCAGGCGGTCGCCGAGGAGTTTGGCGAGGCGGTGACACTTTGGGTTGCCGCAGAAGGAAATGAATGCAAAGAATTGCTCATCGAGATCGATCGCGATGGGACGCCAACGTCGCGTGGGGCAATCTTCTTGCGCAAAGGGAGAGCTGAGCAATATGCCGGGAATAGGGGCATGATGCCGCCACAATGGCCGCTAGAGCAACAGCCGAGCTATATTTTTGAGGCCGACACGGCCCTCTACAAATCTGGTCTCGCGGCAGCCTGGCTGGCAGATGCCATGCCTGGCTCGGAAGGGGGCATGATCGGCGCTGAGGGTTACTTCTTCGCATCGCAGGACCAACCTAATTTCCACGGGCATCGCTTCAGGGTCATCGCACAGCTGGAATTCAAGCCTGCGGAGATTAAGAAGTATTGCAAAGCCCAAGGCATTGCAAGGATCCAATACACCAGAAGAGATTTTGACGTCCCGATAGAGCAGGTGCGCAGTCAGGTCAAGGTCCCCGAGGGAGGGCAATTGTATTTGGTGCTGACCCGTATGGGAAATCTTGGGAGAATCGCCTTCGTTGCCGAGCGGCTGCACTAGCAGTTCGGGATCAAAAAGGGAATCCGTAGCATTAGATTGACCGTTGGAGGTCTATCATTTCAAGGGCAGCCACGGCGGCCTCCTCGCCCTTGTTCCCCAATCTACCACCAGCGCGGTCTAGAGCCTGTTGATTGGTATCGGGCGTGAGCACCCCAAAGATGACAGGCTTGCTAAACTTGAGGCTCACATCCTTAATACCTTGTGCGACGGCTTGGTTGATGAAATCAAAATGCTTGGTTTCACCTTGCACGACGCAGCCGAGGCAGATCACAGCATGTAGCTTTGGCATGCCTTCGAGCACAAACTGCGCCGCCGAAGGCAGCTCATAGGAGCCTGGCACACGGTAAACACGAATGTTTTCCATGGGAATGCCAGCAGTGAGCAGCGTGCGGCGTGCACCCTCAGTGAGGGCGTCGGTCACTTCGGCATTCCACTTGCTAGCAACGATCGCGATGTGATCTTCGCGATGGTCCTCCAAGCCCTCATATTGGATATGAGAGAGGTCGTGGCCTGACTGACTCATTCGAAGTCTTCAGGGGAAAGCTTGGCGATGTAGCGATCTACGCTGCCGTCGCGGCCTTGGTCGCTCTGAGGATATTTCTGCTTGATTTCTTGGTACAGCTTCAGTGCTTCCTCGGCCTTATTGGCAGACTCGAGATTGCGGGCGGCGTGCATCAAGTAAAATGGCGTTGAATACATGTTGTCCTCAGGGCTGTGGGCAGCCTCTTCGTAGTTCTTGGCAGCCTCATCAAACTCGCCTTTTTGCTCGTAAGCATAACCGAGTGCGCCGTAAGCTGCAGCAGAAACCATGCTGTTGCCTTTTTTATAATCTTCCAAGGTGGCGATCCCGTCTTCGAGATTCGCAGTCTTGAGGTAGGCGGTGCCAAGAAAGTAGCGGGCGAGGTTGCCAGCATCTGTGCTGCCAAAGTCTTCAACGATGGAGATGAGGCCATCGCTGTTGCCGCCATCGCCATTGATGGCTTTGGCCATGGAGTCTTGCTCGTAGTATATCAAGGCAGGGATCATCGCAGCTTGCGCTTCTTCATTCACCTTGTCCTTTTGGCTCCATTGATAAGCAAAGTATCCGCCGATTGCCACTACAGCCACACCCCCTACGAGGAGTAGGTTGCGGTATTTTTCCACAAACGATTTGGGCGCGGTGGAAGCTGTGCCGCCTTTGGATCCGGTCTCCTCCTCGTAAATCACTTCGTCCTGATCGATCGTTTCGTCGTCTTGAATCGTCGATCTGCCCTTATTTTTCGCCATATTACAACCTTCAAATTTTCAGGCCACAAAAAAAAGGAAAACTGACGTCAAAACAAAATGCAATGGCCACCTTTCCTGAGCGGCTCCGATGATTTTGGGCAAATAGACCCCCAAATCGAGTGGTTTCCACCAGTATGGACACAGCTGAAGGTAAATATTCCATGAAATCTCCACATCTCTTTTTCAAGGGCGATCCTATGGGCCATGAAGCGCACAATGTGCGGTTTCATGGCCTTAGCCTTCGTTTATGCCTACTTATCGCAGCCACGAATACTCCTCCTCACCCACAAAAAGTAAGGCAAATAGGCTTGCAAATCCCCTCTTTTCCTGAAAAAAGAAATTCGGTTTGGGTGGATGCCGAAACAAAGCACTAATTTTGCGCCCATGCAAAAAATTAGGAACATCGCGATCATCGCGCACGTTGACCACGGCAAGACTACACTTGTCGATAAGATGCTTATGCAAGGTCAGGCGTTTCAGGCACATGAGCGGCCTGGAGATCTTATTATGGACAACAACGATTTGGAGCGCGAGCGCGGCATCACGATCCTCTCCAAAAACGTTGCAATTCGCTACAAAGACTACAAGATCAATATCATCGATACCCCTGGTCACAGCGACTTTGGCGGTGAGGTCGAGCGTGTGCTCAACCTCGCAGATGGCGTCTTGCTGCTGGTCGATGCGTTTGAAGGCCCAATGCCACAAACTCGCTTTGTCCTTCAAAAGGCTATTGCGTTGGGTTTGAAGCCCATCGTCGTCATCAACAAGGTCGATAAGCCCAACTGTAAACCCGATGAGGTCAATGAGGCTGTCTTCGAATTGATGTTTAGCCTCGATGCCACCGAGGAGCAATTGGATTACCCTGTCTTTTATGGCGCCTCTAAGCATGGCTGGATGAGCAGGGACTACAAGCGCCCTACAGAGGATCTGGTGGAATTGTTTGATGGCATCATCGAGCATATCCCTGCCCCCAAGGTAGGCGAAGGTAGCATGCAAATGCAAATCACCTCGCTGGACTTCAGCAGCTACACCGGTCGTATCGCCATCGGGCGTCTCTACCGCGGGCAGCTACAAAACAATGCGATGGTCGCACTCATGAAACGTGACGGCACCATCAAGCGTGCACGTCTCAAGGAGCTTTATGTGTTTGAAGGACTGGCCAAGATGAAGGTCGATACGGTGGAAGCCGGCGAGATCTGCGCGCTGGTCGGTTTGGATGACTTTGAGATCGGTGACACAGTCGCAGATGCAGAGTCACCTGAGGCCATGACCCCGATCAGCATCGATGAGCCGACGATGAGCATGCTCTTCACGATCAACGATTCTCCTTTCTTTGGCAGGGAAGGCAAGTTTGTGACCTCACGCCACCTGCGCGAGCGCTTGGAAAAAGAGTTGCAACGCAACTTGGCCATGCGCATGGAGATCACCGACTCGGCCGACTCCTTTATAGTTTATGGACGTGGCATCTTGCACCTCTCGATCTTGATTGAGACAATGCGCCGCGAAGGCTACGAACTCCAAGTCGGCCAACCCCGTGTGATCATCAAGGAAATCGACGGTCACAAATGTGAGCCGATCGAGGACCTCACGATCGACGTGCCTGAAAATTTCAGTGGACGTGCCATCGACCACGCGACCCGTCGCAAGGGTGAGCTTACCAAAATGGAAATGAAAGGCGACCGCGCCTTGTTGATGTTCTCCATTCCATCACGCGGCATCATCGGCATGCGGAACGAGCTGCTTACAGCTACCGCAGGTGAGGCCGTGATGGCCCACCGTTTCCGTGCATTTGAGCCTTGGAAAGGTGAGATCATCAAGCGTTTGGTCGGTTCTATCATCTCCCACGAGACGGGCACAAGTATCCCCTACGCCATCGACAAACTCCAAGACCGTGGTCACTTTTTCATCGAGCCAGGTGAGGAAGTGTACAATGGTCAGGTTGTGGGCGAGAGCGTGAAGGCAGGTGACCTGGTCGTGAACGTGATCCGCACCAAGAAACTCACCAACATGCGCGCTTCTGGTTCCGATAAGAAAACAGCGATCGCCCCTGCGGTGAAGTTGAGCTTGGAAGAGGCCCTCGAATACATCAGCGGAGACGAGTACGTAGAGGTCACGCCCAAAAGCGTGCGCCTTCGCAAGATTCACCTCGATGAGAACGAGCGCAAGCGCTACGCCAACAAGATGAATTGAGCTACGGCTTGATCGAATCGAGTAGGAGAAAATAGAAGCAGTTATTACGCTGCTTCTATTTTCGTCCTCTCACACCACCGTGCGTACGGTTCCGTACACGGCGGTTCATCAGGCAATTCAACGTCGGTAGAAAGAGAGTAGCCCTTTGTAGCCGAG
>JANORP010000080.1:0-25755 GCA_031415375.1 Bacteroidota bacterium
TGAAGCTCTTCGCTATAAATTGCGGATGACTTTCAAAAAACGATTGTGGAATTTCATCCACACTAGCTGGCGGCACCAACAGTCCAAAGCATTTGGGCCAGTCTGGGCATCCCATCCCCGACCCTGTACTCCGCACTATTCCTCCCACCAATATCAAAAACAAAACAGCACCAACCGAAACCCTTGCTATACGCTTATACCAAAGTTCGATCGGTGCTGTTTTTGGATGACTCAAAATCGATCAGTATCAGTGTGCAACAGGTTCCCTTGCAGGCGTAGTCTGCGTACCAGGAACCCCTTCAAACCATTCAGGATCATTGTCTGGCACCGTCTGAGGCAAATAATCCTTTTTGATGCCAGGCTTGGAGTAATCATAAGGCCAGCGATACACCGTCGGAATATCACCAGGCCAGTTGCCGTGACCAGGATGGATCGGCGTAGTCCACTCCAAGGTATTGGAACCCCATGGATTCATCGGCGCATCTTTGCCACGGCGCATGCTCACGATCACGTTGTACAAGAAGATGAACTGACCAAATACACCGATGATCGCAGCGATCGTGATGAATTGGCTCAGGTTCACAAACGCTTCAATGTTGGTGAATTGAAATTCGCTAAACGAGTAGTAGCGACGTGGCACACCACCCATGCCGATGAAGTGCATTGGGAAAAACACAAGGTAAAGCGAGCTGAATGTAAGCCAGAAGTGGATCGTACCAAGCTTGGGGTCCAACATCTTGCCAAACATTTTGGGGAACCAATGGTAGATTCCTGCAAAGAATCCAAAGGCAGAGGCAGAACCCATCACCAAGTGAAAGTGGGCCACTACGAAGTAGGTGTCATGCAATGGGATATCGATGGCGGCATTGCCAAGAAAAATACCCGTCACACCGCCAGAGATGAAGAATGAAACCAAGCCGATTGAAAACAACATGCCTGGGCTAAACTTCAAGTTACCTTGCCATAGCGTCGTGATATAGTTGAAGGCCTTCACCGCTGAAGGCACCGCAATGATCAAGGTCAAGAGCATAAATACAGTGCCCAACCATGGATTCATACCCGTCACATACATGTGGTGTGCCCACACAACGAACGAAAGAATACCGATCGCCAACATCGATCCCACCATCGCGCGGTAACCGAAGATCGGCTTGCGAGACATGGTCGAAATGATTTCAGAGGTGATGCCCAATGCAGGCAACAACACGATATACACTTCAGGGTGCCCCAAAAACCAGAACAAGTGTTGGAACAGAATTGGTGAACCACCTTCATTTGGAAGCGCCTCGCCAGCAATATAGATATCGCTCAAAAAGAAACTCGTGTGAAAGTTGCGGTCCATGAGCAGCAGCAATGCCGCCGCGAACAGCACCGGGAAAGAGAGCGTTCCCAAAATCGCCGTGATCATAAAGGCCCACATCGTGAGCGGCATCCGCGTCATCGACATACCCTTGGCCCGCATATTGAGGACCGTTGTAATATAATTGATTGCGCCCAGCAAGGAAGACACAATAAAGAATGCCATACTGACCAGGAACATGTCCATACCGAGTCCCGATCCGGGATTGGCGGCGGGCAAGGCGCTTAGGGGTGGATAAAATGTCCAACCACCACCAGCAGGTCCATTGGTCACAAATACCGAAGCCAGCATGATCACTGAACTCAGGAAGAAAAACCAATAGGAAAGCATGTTCATGAAGCCCGAGGCCATGTCCCTTGCCCCCACTTGAAGTGGAATCAAAAAGTTGGAAAATGTACCACTCAAGCCAGCCGTGAGCACAAAAAACACCATGATGGTGCCGTGCATGGTCACCAAGGCGAGATAGAAGTTGGGATCCAACTTGCCACCCTCACCCCACTTGCCAATGATCGCCTCCAAGAATGGCATATCAGCATTGGGAAATGCCAATTGCAACCTGAAAATCAACGACATGAACAAGCCAATCATCGCCATGAATATGCCCGTGAACATAAACTGCTTGGCAATAACCTTGTGATCCTGGCTAAAGACGTACTTGGTAATAAAAGTCTGCTTGTGGTGCTCATGCTCATGACCGTGGTCATGCCCGTGAGCGCCTGCTGCATCCTTGTCAAGTGTAATTGCGTGATCTGCCATAACCTCTATTTCTTAGATCTCTCTATCTCGCTGTTGAAATTACTTAACAATGCCTCCGTGGCCATCGGCTGAGGCATCACTGCCAGCTGCCAACGAAGGAAATTCTTTGGAGTCGTCGTGCTTGACAGCGCTGTACAGCGTCGTCTTACCAGCACGAGCAGCCCATTTGTCCCAATCTGCCTTCTCCAATACGACAACGACTTTACGCATTGAGTAGTGACCACGGCCACAGACCTCAGCACAAGCCAATTCAAATCCAAACTTGTCGGCCTTGAATACAGTATCGGTCTTGGCAATATTCATTTGGGCGACAGATTTGTCGCTCAACGTATCGCCCTTTTTGATCGACGTGGTGATAATGGTATCGATTTGATTCCAATAAGAGTTGTCCATCAGGCTCTTGCGGAATTCCTCAGTCGTCTGATTGGCTACAAAGTGAAAACGGGTATCCATACCAGGCACAGCATCCATTTTCACACGGAAGTGTGGCAAATAAACGCTATGCAACACGTCACGTGACCTGATCTTCAAGTCGATGGTCGCACCCTTGGGTAGAAACATCGTGTCTGAAACAAAGTCATCGTGGCTTTGGATATGCTCGGCACTGAAGTCCAGACCTAAAATGTTGTCGGCATCGATGCGACGGATGTCGAGGTCACCAAACTTATTGTCAGCGCCTGGGTAACGCAAGGTCCAACCCCACTGCTGCCCACTCACCTCAATATTGATCTTAGGCTTGCTAGGATCTGGAGGTGTCATGATACTCGTCCAGGTCTTGATGCCAAAGATGATCAATACAGCAAGCACGATCGCAGGAACCACAGTCCAAATCAATTCCAACTTGTGATTTTCAGGATAATATTTGGCTTGGCGATCGCCCTGGCTGCCATACCTGTAGGCAAACCAAAACAGTACAGCGTTGGTAATCACAAACACCGCAAACACCACGACCATAGTGACCCAAAACAATTGGTCGATCTCCACACCGTGCTCAGATGCAGCATTGTTGGCAAGGTAATATGGGCCATAATGGATGCTGGACCACACGGAACCAAGGGTGCCGACCACAAAAAAGCCCAACATCATGCGTGCATTGAATTTGTCGAGGTTGATCCCCGCAAACATTTCCACGCCACGCAGACGAGCGACTTGGATGGCGATGTTCACCATCAAAACCACGATCACAAAGATGAGCAAGCGAATCCAGTTCCAAAGTCCACTGAGCGCAGGGTCTTTGTCGATATCAATACCGCCACCTGTAGAGGTAGCTACCTCTGGAATCTTATAGTCACCAATCCACTGAAAGACATCGTCGATCATGGCGTTGGTGAGCTGCGGGAATGGAGGCATCTCTACCTTATTATTGGCGGCATACACCTTCACCGCATACGGCTCGCCCGATGCGATCACCTTGGCTGAGTTTTGCACCCATTGATATCTCCAATCACCAGCTGGAATGCGGCCAGCAACCTCGTACAAAGCTGGGCCAGTACTTACCTTTTCCAATGCAGAGCTGTGGCAACGCGCACAGTTGGCATCAAAAATTACCTTGCCATTTGCTGCATCGGCAGCAAATGCCGTCGCGTGCATGCCTATCATCAGCATCATGGACAGTGCCGCCAACATGGCACCTCGCATCATGCCAGCAATGCGGCTTCCTTTTTCTTCTCCTCTAGAGGATGTTGCTCGGAAATTCATATCAATTTACCTGTGCTATCCTAAGTCTAAACCAATTTCAAATCAATTCAATTTCACCCAACCCGCCGTTGATTAAACACCAGTGTCATGGTGCAAACTCTCTTCAAAGAATGGGTGCTTACGCGCCTCGGTTGGCGCATCTTCCAAGCCCTTGTACACGACAAAGAGGAAGATCGATCCCACCATACAGGTGGCACCAGCGGCAATCATCATGACGTGAAAGCCACCAGCTGCCCCAAGTGCACCAGGCACCATGAGCAAGAACGCATCCAAAAAACGACCAAACAGCATCACCCTACCCACTGAGCGCAAAGATTCAATCTTGCGCTTGGCCTCACGTGGCATCAAAGCAATGAAGGGAAAAATGAAGTTGATCACGACGTTCAGCGCAAACAGCACCTTGTAGTCCTGAAAGCGATTGTAGTAATAGATCGTTTCTTCAGGAATATTCGCATACCAAATCAGCAGGTATTGCGACACCCAGATATAAGCCCAAAATACACTGAAGGCAAACATGAACTTGCCGACGTCATGCAGTTGGTCGGCACCAAAGCTCGGCAGGTAACCCTCGCGCTTCAAGCCAGTGGTGATAAACATCGTGATCGTCATGCCACTCACAAACAAACCTGCGAAGCAATAGACCGCAAAGATGGTGCTGAACCAGTGAGGATCTACGCTCATGATCCAAAGGAATGCAAAGAAGGAAAAGCCAAAGCCGAAAAGGGGCAAAAAAGCTACAGAAACCACTTTGGATTTCATATAGTTGACCAATCCACCTTCAACGTCTTCTTTTTTGCTGTTTGCTTTGAGCAGGTGACCACAAAACGCCCAAGTCGAAGTGAGGAATACACCAGTGCCGATAAGAAAAGCCCAGTTCAAAAATGCGCCCTTGTGGCGGATCAAAGAATCATGGTCAGCAATACCAGGCACCAACCACTGATAGATGTCGCTGCCAAAAAGGAAAGCGACCGCCAGCATCATTGCTGCCCCAATCGGGATGAAGCGGTAATAGTTTTCCATGACCCGCTTGATCGGCACATACCAGCCAGCATTGGCGGTATAGCACACAGCGATGAAAAAGACGCCAAACAATGCAACGGCAAACCAGAGGTAAGCAGCGATCATGAGCGAAACGCCGATCTTTGCTTTCAAACCCGGCACAGCACGCTCATGGTGCGCCTCCGCAGCTTGGTCTTCATGCCATTGGGCGCGGCGCCAAGTGCCGCCCTCCGAGATCGAGTCATAAATCTGTACACCACCATGATGTGCAGCATGGGCTTCAGCATGTGCCTCGCCATGACCCTCAGCCTTGGCTTCGCCACCGGCAGTAGCCTCATGCTGTGCAGAGGCATAGTGTGCCATCTTGCCTTTGCTAGCGTCGCCATGCTCCTTGTGTTCCTCTGCCCCAACCTTCTCTTCGTGTGGAGCAGCCGCCTCAGCGTCAGTATCCAACTTCACAAAGGAAAGGGCGATGCCAAGTACGAACAACACTGCGCCAATAGCCGCCAGCATGCCGATCCCTTTCGTATGGTTACTATCCATACGAAACGATTTCAATTCTTCTGATGCGTGATTCGCCATTTTCGTTGCGATTTCTATTCGAAAATTATTTTTCGTTCACTTTCAATTCGGTGCGCCTGTTCAACTGCTTGTTGGCAGGCGTATCGTTGGCGGCGATGGGCTTGGTCTCACCATAGCCCGTAGCTGTGAGTCTAGCGGCATCGACACCTTTATCTGCGAGGTAGGCGACGACAGCAGCAGCACGGGCACGTGAGAGCGCCATGTTTGCGGCATCATCACCATCGGCATCGGTGTGACCACCGATCTCCAACTTGAGGCTAGCATGCTGACTCATGAAGTCTGCCAAGCCATCGAGCAATTTTTTACTGTCTTTGCGCAGGGTGCTATCTTGCGGATTAAAATAGACCTCCGTGAGTTGATAGCGATCGCCGACAGTCATCGCATCAAAGTTGGCCTCAGCTAGCTTGAACGAAGGAGCCGCCTTTTCAAGATTGCCACGACCTTGGAGGGTCTTTACAAAGTGTACGATCTTCCAGCGGTCATTGTAATCCACCTGAGAGGTATAACTTCCCATGGCGTTTTTGCCATAGACGATGGTATGATAAATCTGTCCATCGGTATAGTTTTTCAGCAAATCACTGTCATAAGCTTGTGGCTTGATCGCAGGATTCTTGGTGATAGGACCATCGCCTTTGCCGCCCTTGCCATGGCAAACCGCACAAAAGCGTTCGTACAACACCGCACCCTCGGCCAAAACTGTTTCGGAAAATGGAATCGGGTTTGCATACCCAATCACACCTTCGCTCATGCGTGCAGTATCTGGAAACTCAAATCCTTCCAGAAATCCGCCTCGTGGCACCGTACCAACTGGAGGCGCCTGCATGGTCTGATGGTTGGCAAATGGGGTGACACTGTCACTCACTTGCTTGTATGGATCATAAGGGATCGACTCATACATCTCCGGCGCATATTGTACCCCAGGATCGTTGAGATCACGTCCGCACGATGCAGCTAGAACCGAAAGTCCTAGGAATGCACCAAATCGCAATATATTTTTCGGATGCTTCATGGGTCTTAGAACACGTCAAAGTAAGGGTCATCAATTACACGCTCGGCGACTTCAAAGGCACCACCATTGTGCAGGATTTGCTCAGCCTGTTTCATGTCTTGGATGCGCTCTTGATCGATCGCCACCACAAACACGTCATCGGTCACGCGCAAGTCAAAAATCACTGGAGTCTTCCATGGGAACAACTTGTTTACAAACAAGAAGGTACCGACCATGCCAAAGGCAGCAAACAATACCGTCAACTCAAAGGTCACCGGCGCGAGCGCTGGTCCTTGAAAGAATGGCTTGCCACCGATGTCCATGGGCCAATCCCAGACGAGCATGAACACTTGCATGAGCAGCGCACAAGCTGTGCCTGTCATCCCAAAGAAAAAGGCTGCGACTGTGAGGCGTGAGCGGTTAAAGCCCAGCAGCTTCTCCATTCCGTGTATCGGAAATGGGGAGTACACGTCATATACCTTGATGCCTTCTGACTGCAATGCAGTCACCGAGGCCTTGACATCGTCGGGCGACTTAAATTTGCCCAACAGGAACTTCTGTATCGTATTCTCAGTGCTCATCTTGATGATTGTGAGGAATGTGAATCAGTGTTTTGACCTCAAACATGTTTACCACAGGGAAGAATTTGGCAAACGCGAAGAAGAAGGTAAAGAAGAGGCCAAAGGTGCCAAAAAAGGTACCGATCTCAACCCAGGTGGGTGAGTACATCGCCCAGCTGGACGGCAGGTAATCGCGGTGGAGGGAAGTGACGATGATCACAAAACGCTCAAACCACATACCGATGTTCACGAAGATCGAGATGATAAATGTCGCCAACATACTCTGGCGCACTTTCTTGAACCAGAAGAGCTGGGGAGAAATCACGTTGCATGAGATCATGATCCAATAGCTCCACCAGTAAGGGCCAAATGCACGGTTGATGAAAGCGAAGCTCTCAAAGTGGTTGCCAGAGTACCAAGCCATGAAAAACTCGGTGCCGTAGGCAATACCCACCAAAGAACCTGTGAGGGTCACGATTTTTGCCATGGCTTCCATGTGCGGGATCGTGATCATATTCTCCAACTTGTAAACCTTGCGCGTCACGACGAGCAGTGTCTGCACCATGCCGAAGCCGGAGAAGATAGCACCCGCAACAAAGTAAGGTGGGAAGATCGTTGTATGCCAGCCCGGCACAATCGAGGTTGCAAAGTCCATGGACACAATCGTGTGTACAGATAGCACCAGCGGTGTCGAGACACCTGCCAAGACCAGCGAGACCAACTCAAAACGGTACCAAGTTTTTGCAGAACCATTCCAGCCGAGCGACAAACCGCCGTAGGCTAGTTTTGCAATCTTGCCCTTGGCACGGTCACGCACAGAGGCGAAGTCGGGCACGAGGCCGAGGTACCAGAAGACCAAAGAAACCGAGAAGTAAGTCGAGATCGCAAACACGTCCCAGAGCAGCGGTGAGTTAAAGTTCACCCACAATGGACCACGTGTATTCGGCAATGGGAATACCCAGAAAGCGCCGAGCCAAGGACGACCCATGTGTATGAGCGGAAACAAGGCCGCACACATAACTGCGAAAATGGTCATGGCCTCCGCTGCGCGGTTGATCGAGTTGCGCCAAGTCTGGCGAAACAGGAGCAAAATCGCCGAGATCAAAGTACCGGCGTGACCGATACCGACCCAGAACACGAAGTCGGTAATGTCAAAGGCCCAACCGACGGTCTTGTTGAGACCCCAGGTGCCGATACCATACCAAAGTGCATAGCCGATGCAAAAAAGGCCGATCCCCAAGGCTGTCATCGACATCAGCATCGCAAGCATCCATAGCTTGGTCGGACGATTCTCTAGTGGCCTCAAGACACCTTCAGTGACATCGTGGTAGTTGAGACCACCGAGCACTTCTTGATTCCTGATTGGTGAAACGTAATGTGACATTTCGACTCAGTTAATATCTATAGTGTTTCAAAATCAGATTTATGCGTGCTCCCCTTTGGACTCGGTGCCCTCGTGAGATGCTGGTGCTGCTGCGCCGACCTTCAGGTCGTTGTTGCGCACTTTGGTCAGGTACAACACCTTGGGCAATGTCTTCACATCTTCCAGGGCATGGTAACCACGCTGATTGCCGTAGAGCTTCCTCACTTCAGAATCCTTGTCGTTGAGGTCACCAAACACAATGGCGTCGGCTGGGCAAGACTGCTGGCAAGCGGTCTTGATCTCACCGTCGCGCGGATTGCGCATTTCGGTTTTGGCGATGAGTTTTTTATCTTGAATGCGCTGCACACACATGCTGCACTTTTCCATCACACCCCTGGCGCGCACTGTCACGTCTGGATTGAGTACCAAGCGGCCGACTTTGTCGTGCTGCATTGGGTTCACATCCTTGAATTTATCGTTCCAGTAATAGCTGAACCAGTTGAAACGGCGCACTTTATAAGGGCAGTTGTTGGCGCAATAGCGGGTACCAATGCAGCGGTTGTAGATCTGCTGATTGAGTCCCTCGTCGCTGTGTGTGGTCGCGAGCACCGGGCATACAGACTCGCAAGGTGCATTGTCGCAGTGCTGACACAGCATCGGCTGATTCATCATCTGCAAGCTACCGTCTTGTGCACCAGGATCGCCACGGAAATAGCGGTCAATGCGCATCCAGTGCATTTCGCGGCGCCTACGCACCTCGTCACGGCCGACCATCGCAATGTTGTTTTCAGCATTGCAGCTCACGATACAGTTGCCACAACCCGTGCAAGCATTGAGGTCGATGGCCATGGCCCAGTGGTGGCCTTTTTTATCATGGATGTCCCAGAGGGAAATCATGTGCTGTGGCGATGGACGCTTGTTGCCAGCAGCGCGGCTGTCTTGGTATTCGGAAAGGGTCGTTTCCTTCAAGATGAAGTCGCTGATGCGACCCTCGATGGAATCCAACTTGCCCTCACCACCCTCGGCGATCAATTCGTAGCCGATATAAGTCTGCGTTTTGGCCATCTCGATGTTTTCACCCGTAGGTGTCACCGATGCGCCAGCACTATGTCCAGCATAAGCACTGCCGATGGCTGTGATAAAAGGTGCCGCATTGGCGCCGACACCTTTGGATACACGGCCGACGATGTCGGCACGACCCCAACCGAGTGCGATCGCGATGCTGTCATTGGCGAGGCCAGGCTGCACGATGGCAGGCAAGGTCACCGAGTTGGCACCGACAGTGACTTTGAGTTTGTCGCCGTCTTTGATGTTTTGCGCCATCGCATAACTGTAGGGAATGCTCACGTAGTTGTCCCAGGTCACCTTGGTGATCGGGTCGGGCAATTCCTGAAGCCATGGATTGTTGGCAAATCGGCCACCACGCATGTAGTTGGCTTCATAGACGACAAGCTCCATGCCGGCCATACCTTTTTTGTAGGCATCGGCGACGATGGCTACCATAGCGCTCACATCCACCAAAGCGGCAGGGATCAAATCTGGCTCGATGGCCGAATCTTGAACTTTGGCGCCTTTGACGGGCTTATCTGGTTCAGGTGCCACAACGGCAGGCATGGCGACAGCGCCGAGGTTCACGTAACCGTCGCGCACCGTGTTTTCCCAAAACTTGCGGAAGCTCAAGCCGCTATTGGCCTTGGGATACATTGCTGTTTCCCAATTGTTGCGCAATACATTGTAATATGTGTCTGCGGAGCCGCTCCATTGGATGAGCGCGTCTTGCCATTGTGTCGAGCCGTAGAGCGGGCGCACAAGCGGCTGCTGAATGCTGAAATGTCCAGCAATGGGTTGTGCATCGTCCCAAGCTTCCAGATAATGGGTTTGGGGGATGACGTATTTACATTTCTGGGAAGTCTCGTTTTCCTTGGAATTGAAGGAAACAGTGACATCGACTTTGGCGAGGGCTTCGCCGAGTGCAGCACCGCCAGCGGTGTCGTACACGGGATTGGCTTCGTCTAGGAAGATGACGGCTTTTGCGCTGCCGACATTCTTCAAGAAGTCCATCAAGTCGGCGTCGTTGCCTTGTGCCTGATAGCTTGGGTTGGTGGTGTCGATGGTCGAACCATAGCTGCCAAGAGCCTCATTGATGGCTTTGACGACCGCTTGAAGATTTACATCGTTCACACCACAGACGACGAGCGCCTTGCCTGCACCAGCTTTTTTGAGCATCGTAGCAACACTGCTCACGATCGCGCCAGGTCCATCAAATCCTTCTGCCGCATTGCCAGTGATGGCACTGTACAATTTGGTAACGGCTCCATAGAGCTGACTTGGCTTCATTGGGATGCGCAAGTCGGCATTGGAGCCGGTGAGGGAAAGACGGGATTCAAAGTGAATGTGCTTGGACATGTGAGGATTGGCCTCCGTGACCTTGCGGTTCACCATATAGTCCTTGGTGAATTGGATCGGCGAGATCCAGTTGCCCATGAAATCGGCATCGATGCTCAAGATCACATCTGCATTGCCAAACTGGAAGTTGGGCACAGTGCGGTTTGCACCACTGCTATGTAGCTCAGCGAGGGCAGAGACGCTGTAGGTATCATATACAACGTGCTTGGCATTGGTATAACCAGCCAAGAAGTTTTTGATGATGCTCGATGAGGTAGGGCTGGTAAGCGTATTGCTCACGACATACACTTGTCCACCAGCTGCCTTGACGCCTTCAAGCTTGCCTTTCAACTCTGTGATGGCAGCCGCGACGGTCGTCTCCTTGGTACCGCGGGCGATCTTTTGGCGCTCGCTGTCATACAAGTTGAGCACCGTGGCCTGGCCGACAGCACAGGTACCGCCGCGCGACATGCCGTGCAGGTCATTGCCCTCGACTTTGATCGGGCGACCTTCGCGTGACTTGACGAGGAGACCACAGCTAGCAGCACAACCTTGGCAGGTGGTGGCATACCAACTTGCGACACCAGGCGTCACGTTTTCAGGCTTCACGACGTAAGGGATCGCTTTATAGACGGGTTTGTCCACGCAAGCTGTAATTGCAGCCGCTGTGAGTCCAAAGCCGAAGAGCTTCAAGAAGTCTCTTCTGTTGCTCAAGTAGCCCATCGATTCCTCAGAAAAAGACTCGCCAAGTGGCAGCTCCTCTGAAAACTCGTGCTTTTGGCCTTGGTCAAACATTGGTTCGGCTTGGTATTGCTCCAATCCGTTCCAGTATGTTTCGTTCTTTCCCATTTATATTCTTTGTGCTGAATTCTAAGTTTTTTTGAGCGGCCGCCTCGCGGAAGCCTTGAGCTAGATTAGTAGTGGCACCTCGCGCATTCGAGGCCGCCTTGGTCTGCGACAGTGTGCACGTCTGAGCGGTCGAGCTTTTCATAAAGCTTCGCATCGACTTCCTTGGTGCGGTGACAGTTGAGGCACCAACCCATGCTCATCTTGCTGAATTGATAAACGACGTCCATTTCTTGGATGGGACCGTGGCACTCTTGGCACTCTACCTTGCCAGCCACCACGTGTTGTTGGTGGTTGAAGTAGGCGAGGTCAGGTAGGTTGTGCACGCGCACCCACTCGATCGGAACATTGTTGTCGTAGGCGGCATAGATCTTGGAGATCTCCTTGGTGCCTGCAATTACGCCTTCCTTGATGCCCTTGTGACAGTTCATACAAACACTCACCGCTGGGATCCAAGCATTTTTGCCTTTGGAGGCACCAGTATGGCAATATTGGCAATCGATCTTGTAGGTGCCCGCGTGAATCTTGTGGGAGAAGTTGATCGGTTGCGTAGGTTGGTACCCTTGCGAGTGCCCCACGTTGCGCATGATCGGCGCAGCGATCGAGATGCCCACGACAGCAACTACCAGCGTACCCAGCCCGGCGATATAAGGGTTGAGTGCATATTCCTTGGTCTGCGCCAAAACGCCAGCGAAGGAATAAGCCTCTTTGCCTTCTCTCAAACGGACGAGGTTCACCAAGTTGGCGGTGATGAACATCAACAGGAGAATTACAAGAAACAATACCCCGACCATGACAGCCAAGGTGGTGTAGAATCCGGAGTAGCTCACCGAGACGCTGCTAGGTGCCGCAGCCCCCTGACCTATCCCAAAGTCGGAGATCGACCCAAGGGTAGCGGAAGCAACGGTGCTGATTGTGGTTCCTTTAGATGCATCAAAGCCAAGCCTTCCGACAGGGAAAGGTCTGGCAGATAGGGATATAAATCCCGAGATGAACATCAAAACGAGTACCAGATTCCTAATCGGAATGGAATTGGGACTTCTATGCATACTGCTCATTTGACAAGCCATTTTTTTCAAACGACCGCAAGTTAATAGGCTGCGATTTACAATTCAAAGCTGTTTTCGAATAAATTGTAGATGCCCGCCTTATTTAGAACCATTCTAAATAAGGCGATTTAGGGGTGATACACAAGATAGTCAACGACTTGGGACGCGTCTGAAGGCAACTGTGGGCGATATCATCCGAAATGCTGACAATTGTCATGCTTTCTTGGATTTGCAGTATTGACCAAAGCTCGTTGCGATCGACTTTTTTATTGGACAGTGGCTAGGGGCCTGGTGGATATGCAGGGCGTCTCCCTCCTATTGCCGACTTTTTAAAACGCTGGCTCTTGTGCGTGATTTCTGGTAGTATCCTGGTCAGGTTTGGGGGTTTGGGGTTAGGGGCTAGGGGGTTGGGCGTTCTCAGTTTTTGGATTTACTGCGGCGGGACGCCGCTGGGTCGATCAGCGTGCGGCGAGACGCCGACGCTTCTTTTGGTTTGGGCGTTCTTGGGTTTTGGATTTACTGCGGCGGGTTCCTCCGGACAAGTTGCATGTGCGAGCATTTATGTGCTTCAATTTCTCATGTTCATTCTCTACGAAGCTTGATGGGCTTCTGCCGATTTCTAGCGGTTGTACGTAGCCTTGTGTGGCGTCCTCGGCCTGGAACCCGACGGATCGCTTTGGAGGAACGGTAGCCGGCATTATGTGCGGAGTATCTGCGGAGTAAGTGCGGTGTTTATGCGGTCAAAATGCGGTATTGGCCTATATCTGGTCTAGACTCAGCCTAGACCCAGCCTAGACTCAGCCTAGGTCTGGCGCTTGCCCAGCCTAGGTCTGGCCTATGCTGGGCAGGGGCCATCCACCTCGGCGGACAAGTGGTGGAAACTTGGTAGGTTGTGGCAGTGCTTGGTTTGGGGGGGCCGTGTTGCTTTGGCACGCACAGCGCATTCCATGTGCATGTCACAACCTGGCAAAAAGCCTATTTATTCCATTGATGATCAAAATAGTGATCAAGAATAGGTTTATGCAAATGCCTGGTGCGGGACATAGTGGCTGATGCGTTTTTATAGGTGCCCTGAATTCGCCCATGATTTTTCCCATCTTCGGGTCGGGAGTCAGGCAGGGTGCAAGACAAATCTGGCAAGTATTTTGTTCGCGAACTCCCGCTTTCCGAGCGGGACAGGCACGGCTCAGGCTTCGGTTGTCGTTGGGAGACGTAGTCTCCCGCCTCGCCTGGCGGACTTGTCCTGCGATCGTGTGCATCACCGCGTTTTGAGAGGTGCCCAAAATTTATTTTCAACAAGGTCTTGCATATTATGAAAACATCGTGTTAACTTTAGCACAGCTTACAAGGCAATTGAAACGCTTAACAATTTGGACAATTTATAAAGCATCTTTTACCAATTTTTAAAACCACCCGCCATTGAGCAGTTGCTCAGTGTAATCTATCTCGACAGCGATGTCGCTCTAAAATCACCCTTGCATATTGATGTTTTGTTTTCAGGCATTTAGAGATGTTCTGTTTTCAGAGAAACGTAATGTTTTCGTGCTTGAATTGCTACAGCGAAGCCCTTTTCCGAAAGGTCATTGCTTCTGTCTCTTTGTGAATATATTGTGCACTTGTTGAGATTGTGGCTTCATGGGCCATAGACTTGATGCATTGCATGCACTACATTTTGAGGCATACCATCGGTTGTTGACGAATTAATATCAACAACGCATCTTCAAAAATCGGAGTGGACTGCACGGATTTTTTCGGTGTGCGTCTATAGATATATTGTGCTTTTTTCCGGCTCACCTAGTCATTTTTTTTAATGGGTTTTGCGCTGCATTTTATTGTGGTGATCTACTGCCCATCGAGAAATGTGGATGACCAATTACACATTAGAATTACATCCAATATTAAATATATAGCATGGCAACTTGGCAAGATTATACGGAGTTATTTGCTGCTGATTTCCAGCCTGTGATCACCGCATTGGCGGCTACTTACGAGGCTGATTTCGAGATTTCAGACTACGATACGTTTGCGGCGCAGTCATCGGATACAATCAGAACGCAACTTGTTTCGTTGGGAAGTAACAATCCATTCCTCCTCGCCTACGCGACATACCTTTTGGAACAGGCTGCAGGCGTATCGCCAGAGGGGGATGGGGCACTCACTGCCTACCAACTCACGATGCTGAAAATGGCCCCTGAGGAGATGCAGAGTTTTGGTAAGCTGGAAAACTACTTCGAGGGTATCAACAGCACCTACGAAGACTTTCAGGCAATGAGCGCTGAAAATTTGGCGGCTGAATTTGCACCTGCCAACATCGCATCTGGATTCTGGTCGGTAACGGCCTTTGCCTTGAGCACCCGTATCGCTGTGCTCGCTGATGCTGAATTTGGCGGCTTTGTCCTGAGCTTGCCGCTGGCACAACGGACTTCGGTGGAATCATTTCTGAAATTGATGGTCGCCAACGACACCGAGTTTAACTTGGATGCCCTGCGTGCCATGAGCAGCAAGGCCCTGGCTGGCAAATTCAAGACACTGACATCCAATCCATTCATTCGGTTTCGATGGGCGCACGAGCTGATCGCTACAGTGAGAACGCTGCTGGAGGAGCATACACCTGATGATGCGCTTGAAGGCCAGTTTTTGAGTTCGCAAGGCAAGTATATGCAGCCTGGTCTTGAGGCTTTGCAAAAGTCACTCGCGGCGGCTGAGCTCGCCACGACTGTGAGCGCAATTGGTCAGCTTTGGTTGGATGCCCTCGTGGGGCATATGACAAATTGGAGCAGCGGGCACTTGTTTTTTCATAGCGTTGCCTCTCAACTGGTAGCCAATTTGAAGGACTATGACCGGACCTTGGCTGAGGCTGCGCGACAACCTGTGATGTCGATCGCTTTTCAAATCAGACCTACCAACCCCAATGCCAGGCCGCTCGGCGGCTTGCTGGTGCGGGTGATGAATACTGTGCCGACACCCGCAGTGGAGTTGGGGACGCGGATGCTGGACTATAGTGGCATCGCCTACATACAATATGAGGGATCGGTGGCTTCTACGCTCACGCTCACCTTTGAAGTCATGACCGCAGACGAGGTCTCTCTCGTGACTTCGGGCGGGTTGTCGTTTGACCCAGCTACGCAAAAGAGCATCGAGGTGGAGGTGGCCGTGCCTGCGGTACCGTTTCACTACGTCGGGGTACTTGCCATGGCGACGGAATTGGGAGTCACGATTCCAACGGCGCTTCATTCCTTGATGGAGGGGATTGATGCAGAGACATTAGATCGGGTGCGGGAAATCGGCGGCTTGGCTGGAAGGTCGGAACCTGCTATCGTGGACAACCTCAATGTTGCAAAATGGATCGATCAACATGCTATGCTTGAAACGATCGAAAGTAATGCTGCTTTGCGGGAATATTTGATCGCTGAGGGTTATCCCTCTATCAGTAAGATCGCTGGCGAAACAAGAGCTAGCTTTGTGACGGAACTCTCAGGCGCGATCTACGGGGAGGTAACCCTCGCTGGGGTGTACCTAAAAGCAGCCAAAGTGGATGCAGTCGCAAGCCATTTGTGGGTGGCCAAAGGCGCGGGCCATGCTTCGAATTACAAAAACAGCATGCCCGCTAGCGTAGCATTGCAGCAATTGTATGCAAAACAATGCGATTGTGAGGAATGTCGGTCTGGCGTGAGTCCGCTGGCCTACCTGGCTGCCTTGCTGGACTATGGTACAAAATATGTAAAGCTTGGCAAAAATCCCGTGGACGTAGATTGGTTTCAGAACCATTTCCATCAAGGATATTGTGAACTGCCCGCCGATTGCTCGGCGGTGGAAAAGCGGGTTTGCCAGGTAAGGATCGCGATCGAGGTGCTGCGCCAGTATCTAGGCAGTGTGGACTTGCCCTATGCCCGCAAGAAGGCCTATTTGGAGCGGACATACCGTCTGCTGCTGAATCAATCCGGCGTGACCGTAGATGAGATGCGGCTCGTTTCCCAAAATGCTTATCCTGGTGGCAACTATGATAGCCTCCAAGACACCATCGCCGCTCGGCTGGGCATTGACCCACTCAAGGTTGGGTTTTTCTATCTCGATAGCACGGGATTGATACCGAGCTTGAACGAAGACAACCTGGAATTGTTGTTTGGGTTTCAAAGCACCTTGCGGAATCCGTATTCGGATGGGTTGCTGAGCGGGAGTACCCATCTCCATAGCTGGCAATTCAAAGGTCTGGATTGGCAAAAGAATACCGACGCCGACGGAAAACTGCATTTGCAGGTCACTGCTGCGCCCATCCGTGTAAATGTGTATCGTGACAGCAGCTTGGGAGCGGGATATCTCGTGGCTTCGGCCACGATCTCTGCCATCGCACCCCATACTGCCGAGCTCGTGGCGCAAAACGACAGCGGTCTTTTTGGGAGGATAGAATTGGGTAGTACCTATACTTATGGATTGACCGCCGACAATACGATAGAAATCTCGGTCATTCCGCGTTTGCTGGCTTGGCGGCTTGCTGCACAACGCAAAAGGTGGCAGTCGCAAGACTGGCCAAGCAACAATCCCTACTTGGTCGCAGACCGCAGCTTGCCGATCATCGAGCCCGACTGGATGGGCCCCGACGACATGCGCGTGAGCGTAGTTTCCTCCACCTTTGGGTACTATGGCCCCTTTGACATTTGGAAACACCGTCGCAGCTGGATCGATGTGATCATGGGCGACCTCGGCGGCCTCGGCGGCGCGCTTGATGACTGCTTCGATTATATGGATGACCCCAACTGGCATCGGAAATATCAAGCAACCGATGGCGTAATTACCTACTCCATCAGGCCATGGGATAGCAGCAGCATCGCACCATTTGTCGATTGGGAAACGCTGTTTACCGATATCGATACCCATTTACGCAGCAGCGTAGCAGCAGATCGCGCAGCGGCAGTGGCCTTGGTCACCACTGACCTGCGCATGACGCTAGACAGCTTTGCCCGATTCTATGAAATTTATACCAAATACTTGCTGCCCTTGGGAGCCTCGGGATTGACGCAAGTAGAATTGGATGATCTCCATGGAATCTTATGCCAAGTGGCCAAAAATGCCTACTATGCGGTCTGGATCGCTGAGGAAGATGCTTTGGAGGTCGTATTGTCTGCCGCACAGTTTTGGGTGCCGATCCATGCCCCCAAAGAAGGGCAATGGAATAAGCCGATCACATCGAGCCCCTTTTATGCAACAGCGATTGGCATGCCCTATATCGATCCTGTCGAGGTGGGCTTGCTCGACTTGCCTGACCCGATCTTTGGTGCAGCACCGATCAATCTATTTCAGACGCGCACGGTGGCGATCGCGTCGGCTGTCACCGACATCTACAACGCCCGCAATCTGGGGACGCCTAAACATGAGAAAATGATCCTCGCCGCGCTGGGGACATTACCCGTCCACAACCTCAAGAATTTGCTGGAAGATTTAAATTCCCTGATCCCAGGTACAGTGACGGCTGCCTTGGTGATTGTGAACCAGGAATATTTCCTGACCCAAGCAGAGTTTCGGGAGGCGATGAAACCGATCGCCAAGGACCTGGCACTTGCGCCCAATGCAACCGACAGCGATTTTGAGGCCCTGGCCAAGGTACTTGTCAATGGCTGGCGGAGAAGGCATTGGGGTACATGGCGCACGGCCGAGGCCAATGTATTTTACTGGAAAGCCTATAAACAACGCCTCCCTGCATGGCGCAGCAGCAAGGAAAGGCGCAAGCTGTGGATCGACGGGCTTGCCGTGTATAACCGCATCCCGCTCGTAGAGCCCGACTTGATCAAGGCGGGAGACCTCGTGAATCCCGAATACAATGGCAATGCTCTCCTGGACAATCCTGCCTATCTGCTGTGGCGTAGCCGCAACGCAACCATCGAGGATGCAGGCGGCTGGCTGGCGACCATCGTGGCCGCCAATTTCCAAGACAATGTCTTGGGAATCTTGGGGATCGCCACGACCGATGAGGTCGAAGACCTGCAAAGCTTGTATGAACAGAACAAGGATGTCTCGGCGCGTCTCGCACAGCTGAATTTGAATCCGCCAAGGCTGGGGGTGATCGCCAAGATCCACCGCGCACTGGGCAATGCCATCACACCGTCGGCGGCAGAGATCGCCGACTTGCATGCCATCTTGCTGCAAGTGCAAAAGGAGCGCAACTATGGCGCTTGGAATATCGCCGAGCGGAATACAGGTATCTATATGAGTCCGGCTTTTTTCCAGATGGCCTATGCCAACTACTACGAATTCATGCAATACCTGGGGGCGATCTTGCTGCCATGGCGCAGCAGCACAGCCGCTCGGCGCGATTGGCAAGACCAATTGTCGTCGCGGATCGATCAAGCGCAATCGCTGATCGAGGGCATGCATAGCTTGGTGAAAACGACCGAAGATCAAGTGCTGATCATGCTGCGCGATGCGCTGCTGATGGCTGTAGGTTCGGGTGGCAGCACGCTGGAATCCAAGGGGGAGTATATGACCGAAAAGCTGCTGCTGGATTTCAGGACGCAGTGCTGCAATGAGACCACACGCGTGGCCCAGGCCATCGAGACGCTACAAATTTTGTTTTTCTCGATCCGCACAGGCACGATCATCGATGACTACCCGACTCTGAAGCTAGACAATGACGACTGGGACAATGACTGGAAGTGGCTGAGCACTTACGGCACCTGGCGAAGCCTGATGTTTGTGTACATGTATCCTGAGAATGTGCTGATGCCGAGCCTCAAGGACAAGATGAGCGGCAAACTGAGAGGCATCATCTCGCAGGTACGCAACAGTGCACGCTTCACGCCCGACATGGCTTGCGAAGTGCTGCATGACTATGAAGACTATCTCAAGGACATGGCCGACCTGAGCCTGCAGGCGACGGTGACGACGACAGTGAATGTGGAGGCCGATGGCTGTGGGATGATCGTGGGTACACCGAAGGAAATGGATTTTCATTTTGCTTTGGGTGGTCATTCCAAAAAAGCACTTTACAGCATCGTCGATGTGGGAGCGACCTCAGCAGATTTTGCACAATCTGCATGGGAGGCCGTTCCTGAAATGGAATCAGTTTATAGGATCATTGGTGCAACGGTATTCCAAACCAAGAAAGGCAAGCGCTATCTCTATTTATTTGCGTTGAAATCAGTGGTCAATGATCAACCCGAGCTTGCGGCCAATCGCCTAAACTTGTCCACGATGCGTTGGGAGAATGACCTTACGGACCTCAAGATCGACAAGGAATCCAAAATGGAAACATGGCGAGCAGTCGTAGCTGAACGCCAAAGCGAAAGTGATCCAGTGTTCATTGTTGGTAGGACGTATGAATCATTCTCGACTTGGGGGCCATGGTATAATGCGTCGAAACATTACAACCTCCCTGAAATCACAAGTGAATCCATAAAAGACCGACATGTTGTATTTAATTGTTTTGACGATGAAGGGGTTGCTTGGAAATACGATAAATGGAATTCTTTGGGCTTCCTTTGGATGAAACGATTTGAATTGGCGGGCGCACTTGTCAACGATGAAGGTTTTTTGACCATTCTTGCGGCAATACAGTTCAAAGATGGAGAACCTTGGCATTTAGGATATCACAGTTTCTATACCAAGGAAGGCATTTCTCAATTGGAAATTCAGCGCGTTATTCCGCAAGCTATAGCACTAAATGTCCCTGTTTCCAGCATAGACCTGCAAGACCAAACCGCATTCTCCGATTTTTTATATAATTCAGCCAAATTACAAACCGTTTCTTCCCCGCTTGGGGTAGGTTTCAAACGTACTTTGGGGATTGTCAAGCGTAATTCGGCAGAGGAATTTGATCTCTATTTTGATAATGGAACCTCCGTCGGAAGTACAATGTATTGGCCCATCAAGTTTCAACGTACTTGGTATCGCCCAGGGTTAGGGCTAGAAATGCCGTGGACGCAGGGAAGCAATGCCCCCAGTCCACAAAATCGCTTTCATCGTTCCCTGAAATTTGAAGCCGTAACCAACCCACCAAGCTCAACGAACACTATGATGTTTGCTGGACCTTGTTTTGCATTTGGTAATGCTGGCGGAATTCTTGGAAACCCGCCTCGCCTCACGGTTCAGTTCAATCAGAATTATCTTTTGACACTTTCGCCAGTAACATTTCTAGGTCTTGCGTCGCATACACTACGCTTGAATCTTTTCGTAGGTGGAAATCCGCTAGTTCCTTTGTTGCAGCATGCCTCTACTGCAATCAGTACCACCCGAGCTACCTTGCTCGAAGTACTATACACAGCCAATGCGACAAATACCAAGCAGAACAGTAGCTACCTACAAGAAGCCTACTACCTCCTCCCTGTCTTTCTGGCGATCGAACTTCAAAAGGGCAAACATTACGAAGCTGCTCTGGAAATGTTTAGATTGGTGTATGACTTCACACTTCCACTTGCCAACCGCAAGATTTGGTATGGGCTGGTCGCTGAGGAAACAATCGCCACGAGTTACGACAATGTCCTCGCTTGGTTGGACAACCCTGAAAATCCCCATACCATCGCTGGTATGCGGGCCAATACCTATACGCGGTTCACAATCTTCTCGATTGTACGGTGTATGCTGGCAATGGCCGATCAGGAGTTTACAACCGACAGCCCCGAGTCTGTGCCCCGTGCCCGCGTCTTGTACCAAGCGGCAATCGAGCTGATCAAAGATGAGATTTATGACTTGGAAAGTGCAGGCTGCGGTGCCTTGCTCGACGATCTCGATGCCTTGGTGACAGACGCAGGTTGGCAGCCTGAGTGGCTGCGGTTAAAGGCTGCCATTGCTTCCATCAACAACCATGCTACAATCGATGAAATCGTCAATGGCTTTGGCGCCTACCTTGGGGGTATCGCGGCTGTGCTCGCCAACACGTCCCTGAGTTGGGAGCAAAGGATCATGGCAGCCGAGGCGATCTATCAATTTAAGTTGGATTTGGTGGGATCGACGCCCAATCGCTTGTGTACTGTGGTCTCTGACTGGTCGATCGACCCCAACCGCATCGATATCATCATGATCGACAATGGCTCGGGGGGTGGCATGAATCGCCTTGCAGCACCGATCGGTGATCGTTTTCTGAATTCCTTGGCCCTGATCACAGGCAAAACCAAGGCTGCGTTGATCACGGAGGATTCCCTGACCTGGCTGGGAGAAGGCGTGAACTCAGAACCCGGTGAGGCGCTGAACCTGAGTCTGCAACAGCGGTTGAAAGGCGAAAGTGGCCTGTATGAGGCCTATTACCAAGATCAGCCGCTGAATGCGCTGCGTACCGATGGCAATTACAAGCGCCCCTTTATCCCCTATCGCAACCACTACTTCTGCGTGCCACAAAACCCGGTGCCCTATAACCTGCTGCTGCATGCCGAGCTGAACTTGTTCAAGATCAGGCACTGTCGCAATATCGCGGGCATCCACAGGGAGTTGGATCCCTACGGTGCGCCGACCGACACGACAAGCGGCATGCCGGTGATCGGTGCCAATGGGGAGATTTCCTTTCCTGGAGCGGTGTCTGTGCCCCCGACCCCCTATCGCTACGAGGTGGTCTTGGCAAGGGCCAAGGAATTGGTGCAACTAGCAGCGCAGGCCGAGAACGCCATGCTGATAACTTTGGAAAAACTGGATTCTGAACGCTATAGCCTGTTACGTGCCCGCCAAGACATGAGCACGGCCAAGGCGACTGTGCGCTTGCAAGACCTGCGGGTACGGGAATCTGAGCATGAGGTGGATGCTGCGGAGATGCAGCAGGCAAAGGCGCAGGATGCGCTTGAGGATTATAAGGGGTGGATTGAGGATGGGTTACCGAAATATGAGAAGATTATCATTGCCAGCAATATTGCTTCGGGGGTACTTCGATCCGCCGCAGCAGTACTTGATGCCGCATATCAAACTACGAGTCTAATGGTTCAAAATATTCTGGTGCCAGGATCGCAATCGTGGGGGACGTTGATGGCCAACTTATTGGCAGTAGAGACAGGGCTGAATATTGGAGCTATTGGAGCCGAAACGACCGCTGCGGTTAGTCAAGTTTACGCCTCCTTCGAGCAGCGCAAGCGCGAATGGACCTTCCAAGCAGCCATGAGCCAATGGGATGTGGACATTGCTGGTCAGCAAATCAAGCTCGCGAACGACCGCCTACGTATCACGGGGCAAGAGCGGGCGATTGCGCAGATGCAGGCCGACCATGCGGAGGAGACGCTGGAGTTTTTGCGCACCAAGTTCACGAATGCCGAGCTCTATGACTGGATGAGCGGGGTCTTGCAGCAGGTGTATAGCTTCTACTTGCAGCATGCGACCTCGATGGCGAAGATCGCGCAGCAGCAATTGGCGTTTGAACGGCAGGAAGCTCCGGCGAATCTGATCTTGGACGACTACTGGTCTCCACCAAGCGACAGTGCGAGTGTGCCGGGTGTGAGTGCGGGGACGGCGGTGGACCGCAGGGGCCTTACGGGTTCGGCGCGCTTGCAGATGGACCTCACCAAGCTGGACTTGTACTCCTTTGAGACGGAGAAGCGCAAGTTGCAACTGACCAAGACGATGAGCTTGGCGCAGCTCTTCCCTGCGGAGTTTGAGGTGTTCAGGCAGACGGGCGTGCTGACCTTCAGGACGCGCATGGACTGGTTTGACCGGGACTTTCCTGGGCATTACCTGCGCCTCGTCAAGCGGGTGCGCACGAGCGTGATCGCGCTGGTGCCGCCGGGTGAGGGCATCCGGGCGCGGCTGGCGACCACGGGCGTGTCGCGGGTGGTGGTGGGCGGGGACGCCTTCCAGATGGTCGTGACACAACGCGGGTCTGAGAGTGTGTCGCTGACCTCGCCGATCGAGGCGACTGGCTTGTTTGAGATGCTCCCTGACCGTGGCGACATGCTCTTTCCCTTCGAGGGCATGGGCGTGGATGCTCAATGGGAGTTCAGGATGTACAGGGCTGCAAACCCCATCAATTTTAATACCATCGCGGATGTGCTGCTGACGTTTGAGTACACGGCGCTGGAGAGTTTTGCCTACGAGCAGCAGGTGCTGCAGTCCTTCGACAACCGCCTGCACGGCGAGCGGGCGTTTAGCTTCAAGTATTTGTTTCCAGACCAGTGGTATGACTTGCAGAATGCCGCGCTCACGGATACGCCCTATGTGGTGGACTTCGAGCTGCGACGGGGGGATTTTCCTGGGTTGGCTTTCCTTAAGGTTGAAAGCGTGACCTTGATTTTGGTCACCACGGTGCAAGGGGATGCTGAATACCGCCAATTGGAACTTTGGCGGCAGGATCTTACGGGATCGGACTATTCGGTTGGCGGGCTTGAAACTGCCAATGCCGCTGGCGTACTGAGCACGCGCAGCACCAATGGCCAATGGGCTTCCTTCCTCAATGCGCAAACCCCGGTGGGTAAGTGGCGATTGAATTGCTCCAATGCCCGCCTGGGAACGCCGCCCACGGCTGCGATCCCCTCCTCGGTTCGGGGTTTGATCGACGACATCGATGCGCCGCTGGTCGATATCCTGCTGATTGTGGGGTACATGGGGGATTCGCCGGGGTATGTTTGAGGGGGCGTGTACCGTAGGCTCCCGCCTTTTGCGGGATACGGTAATTGAGTCAGCGTTGTTGTGAAAGCTCGTAGCTGGTGAAATTGAGTCAGCTTTGTTGTGAGGGCTTGTTGGACGTGAAATGGAGTCAGCGTTGTTGTTTTCGTGGCGGCCTGCTTGGCTCAATTTCAGGGCTTTGCTTGTGGGCGGTTTTGCTGGCTCAATTTCTGGCTGCGTACCTGTCCCGCAGCAGGCGGGAGCTGTCGGGGGCGGGTGGAGGCGGTTCTTGAGGCTATGGCTGGTTGCTGTGGCCTGCCTCGTGGATCGTGGTTGGGCTGACCGTGGCCTGCCTGCCAATGTTCGCTTTGAAATTTTCGGCGGCGGGCTCCCGACAGGTCGAGGACGCAGCGCCGCTGGGTCGATCAGCGTCCGGCCGGAGGCCGACGCTTCTTCTTTTTCTTTATTACAATGGATTATGAGCAATAAATCTCCTATCGATACGATACAGCTGCCGCAGGGCGGCGGGGCAATCTCTGGCATGGGCGAGAAGTTTTCTCCGGACCTTTTTACTGGGACTGGGAATTTCTCGGTGCCGATTGCGGTGCCGCCGGGGCGGAATGGGATGCAGCCTTCGCTTTCGCTGGGGTATAGTACTGGTTCGGGGAACTCGCCTTTTGGGCTGGGGTGGGGACTTTCGGTGCCGGGGGTTATGCGGTCGACTTCCAAGGGTTTGCCGAGGTATGTGGAGAGTTCAGAGTTCAGAGATCAGAGTTCAGAGTTGAGGGGTGGGAGTTTGGCTGATACTTTCGTGCTGTCTGGGGCGGAGGACTTGGTGCCTGTGCCGGGGGGATCGGCTTTGGCTTTTGGGGAGCTGGGGTTTGTGCAGTGGTACCGGCCTCGGACGGAGGGGCTTTTTGCGCGGATTGAGCGGCATTTGGATGCTGCCAATGACTTTTGGAAGGTCTGGACCAAGGAGGGGCTGGTTTCCTACTATGGCACCGAGAATGCTGCCGGGAATGATCCTTGCACGGTGCATGACCCGGCGGATCCCTCGAAGGTCTTTGGCTGGAAGCTGTCGCGCACAGAGGATGTTTTTCGCAACCGCATTGTATATGTGTATGAGCGCGACTTGGTGAACGTGGACGGGGCGCACTTTTGGGAGCAGTCCTACTTGAAGTCGGTCATGTGGAATGACTTTAAGGACGGCCTGGATGAGCGGTACTTGACGACGGTGGAATTTGTGTATGGCAAGCGGCCTGATCCGTTTTCGGAGTACCATGCGGGGTTTGAGGTGCGCACGGTGCGGCGCTGTGAGGAGATTCAAATCTTGCATCATCCTACACTTACTGGTGGGTCGGTGGATACTTTGGTGAAGTCCTACAAACTCACTTATCTGGATGAGCGGGTGGCTGTAGGGGACCTGCCTGCCGAGTTGCTGCCGCTGAATGGGGTGTCGTTGCTGGCGCGGGTGCAGGTTTTTGGGCATGATGGCAGTGCCGTGGAGGCTCTGCCGCCCTTGGATTTTGGTTATTCGACTTTCGAGTAAGCATCCGCCCAACCCCATCTAGATTTTTTTTGGCTGGTCTGTGACCTTTGTCACGATGATTGAAAAAAGGGATTGGGATGTCTTTATTGGATCAAGGGGCCTGGTCTTTCGGCTT
>JANORP010000081.1:0-9742 GCA_031415375.1 Bacteroidota bacterium
GCGCGATGTTGTAGATATACATCTTACGGGGCTTGGAATTGACTTTGAAACGTAGGTCACCACTCTCCAAGACGCCATCGATGCGCTCGGTGCGCTTAAGACGGGCAGAAACCGTCACGAGGTGATCCATGGCCTGTGACATGCCATTTACAATTTTGCGTGCCTCGCTCTGGGCGCGCAGATGAGGCGTGCAAGCCATCACCACTAGGCAAACGATCAGTATTCTCTTTTTAAATTGCATCACGATAGGTTTATAAATAGAGTCTCATATTTCAATAAGTGAGCCCAGCAGCACGGTAAAGGAAGCTGAGCAACCACAGTGGCCCGATGAGCAAAAATTGGAGGTCTTTGAAAAAGGAAGGCTTCATCCCTTCAATTTTGTGACCAATGAATTGCCCGACCCACGCAACAAAAAAGATGCCAAAGGAAACGAGCCAGATCCAACTGCCGACTTGAAGCCATATAAAATAGTTGATGGCGAGCATCACGGCGACGACAGGCACCATGCCGACGGCGAGCTTGGGCGACAGCATAAGGTAGTAGGCGAATGCAAAAATGACAAATAAGGCAGCCCAATTGAGGAATGGGCTCACCGCCGCTGCAAATGCAGGCACCGGGATCGCCCAAAGCAAGCCGATCAGACTCAGCATGATCGCTGGCACACAGATCCAGTGAATGGTCTTATTGGTGTGGTTTTTGTGGCTCACGGCATACTCGTCGAGCCAATCCTGTACTGTGCGCATTGTATATCCTCCTAGTTTAAATTCCTTCCAAAATTTACAACCTTGCTTCCATTTGGGCAAATGCCTGCATCCTCGGTCTCATCAGGCATACTCATTCCGCAAACGTAACAGCCTGCGCATAAGCCTTGGCAAATGCCATATCTGGATCTGGATCATATTCCAGCCCATATTCCTCGGCGAATACCTCCCTTGCGGTCGGCAAGCTAGCTGCGATCCAATTGCGACCAAAGTACAGCATAGCCGAGCGCCGCACAAAAAAGTCACCCAAGCGCGTCACGCCTTCGTGGCGAATGCTGTAGCGCAGTGCCCCGCTCAGGATCGCAAGACGATCTGTGCCCGCCGCCAATCTTAGAATTTCCTCGGTATTGCTGCCATATAGGCTGGCCAGCCATTGCACCTCCTCCTGCAAGACCTTGTACTGCGTGGCGAGGCCATCAGCATAAGCTGCGATAGAGGTAGGCGCTGAGAAATTGAAGCCTGAGAGCTGAATGTGTGCTGTGACACAGTCCTTGCACGGGGCCTGCCCTGTGGCTTGGCGACGCTCTGCCACCACGTCCACCACCTTTTGGGCCATCTTGCGAAAGCCAGTGAGCTTGCCACCTGCGATCGTGATCAATCCTGTTTCCGAAAAAAACAATTCGTCTTTGCGGCTCAATTGCGAGGGGCTCTTGCCGTCCTCATGGATGAGTGGCCTGATGCCCGCCCAGCTGGATTCGATCATGCTGCGCTCCAATCTGGCATCGGGAAACATGCGGTTCACTGCGGCGATCAGGTAGTCGGCATCGGCAGCCGTCACTGCCGGATCCTCCAATGGACCTTTATAGTCAGTATCTGTGGTCCCAAAATAGGTCCACAGGCCACGTGGGATCGCAAATATCATGCGCCCACCATCCACATCGAAATAGACGCTGTGCTGCAAAGGCAACCTGGCCCTGGGCACGACGAGGTGTACACCTTTGGTATGATGCAGGCGCTTGCCTTGCAGCGAATGGTCTTTTTCTCGGATGCCATCGACCCAAGGGCCGGCAGCATTCACGACCACATGTGCCTTCAAGGCAAATACGTCGCCCAAGACGGCGTTTTTTACAGAAGCGCCGTTGATCTTGCCATGCACATCATAAGTCAATGCGACGACGCAACCATAGTTGAGCGCAATTGCACCCATGCTCACTGCGGTTTTCATGACCTCAACGGTGAGACGCGCATCGTCCGTGCGGTATTCGTTGTAGAGTCCAGCACCCTTGAGGCCTTGCTTGCGCAACCATGGCTCCGTCTTTGCGGTCTCGTCGCGAGAGAGCATCAGGCGGCGCTCCTCAGGCTTCACGCCCGCCAGCCTATCATAGACCCATAAGCCTATCCGCACGCCCCACTTGCCAAATGTGCCGCCTTCGATGATTGGCAGCAGCATTTTCTCGGGAGTGACGATATGGCCTGCATTGGCGTGGAGGATGGCGCGCTCCTGCCCCACTTCATGCACAAGCTTGAATTCCAATTGCTTGAGGTAACGCAGTCCCCCATGGATGAGTTTGGTGCTGCGGCTGCTTGTGCCCGAGGCAAAATCTTGCATCTCGACCAAGGCTACACGCATGCCCCGCGACGCAGCATCCAATGCGATGCCGGCCCCAGTGATGCCTCCGCCGATGACGAGCAGGTCCCAAGTCTCAGCCTGGAGCGCTGCAACAATCGCATTGCGTTGTGTGCCGTCTAAGTTCATGCCTCTACCCAAGCCTTGCTACGCTCCACCGCCCGCAACCAACCTTTGTACAAATCCGCACTGCGCGTGGCCTCCATTTCGGGTTCATAGCGGCGGTCTTGCCGCCAATTGCCCGCGATTTGGGCCTTGGTCCAGAGCCCACAACCCAAGCCGGCAAGGTAGGCGGCACCCAAGGCCGTCGTCTCCTGAATCTCTGGACGCTGCACGGGCACGTCGAGGATGTCACTCTGGAATTGCATGAGGAAATTGTTGGCACAGGCACCCCCATCGACACGCAGCGCCTTGAGACGGATGCCCGAATCTGACTCCATGGCACTGAGCACGTCACGGGTCTGATAGGCCATGGCCTCCAAGGCGGCACGCACCATCTCGGCCTTGCCTGTGCCACGCGTGATGCCTATGATGAGTCCACGGGCATACATATCCCAGTAGGGCGCGCCCAGACCCGCAAATGCAGGCACGAAATAGACGCCACCCGTGTCGGCAACTTTGGTGGCAAAATATTCAGAATCGCGGCTGTCGTCGATGATATGCAAGCCATCGCGCAGCCATTGGATAGCGGCACCCGCGATGAAGATGCTGCCTTCCAGCGCATATTCGGTCTTGCCGTCGAGCCGCCACGCGACCGTCGTAAGCAAGCCTGCTTGCGACGTCTTTTGCTCAGTGCCCGTGTTCATGAGCATGAAACACCCTGTACCATAGGTATTCTTGACCATGCCGGGTTCGAAACAGGCTTGGCCAAACAAGGCGGCCTGCTGATCGCCAGCCACACCGCAGATCGGAATGGAATGCCCGCCAAAGAGCTCAGGGAGCGTGTGCCCAAAATCACCTGAGGAGTCGCGCACTTGGGGCAACATGGAAGCCGGGATCTCAAGGATCTCCATGAGTTGGGGATCCCAGCTACCTTTTCCTATGTCGTAAAACAAAGTGCGGGAGGCATTGCTCGGGTCGGTGGCGTGTACTGCGCCACCCGTGAGTTTCCAGATGAGCCAGGTATCGATGGTGCCAAAGCAGAGCAATCCACGGTCGGCCTTCTCGCGGGCACCGGGCACATTGGCCAGCAGCCAATTGACTTTGGTGCCTGAGAAATAGGCATCGACGACGAGTCCCGTGCGTGCGCGCATGAGCGGCTCATGCCCAGAGGCCTTGAGGCGATCGCAGATGCTCGCCGTGCGGCGGTCTTGCCACACGATGGCATGGTGGATCGGCGCGCCCGTCTCACGGTCCCACACCACCGTCGTCTCCCGCTGATTGGTGATGCCGATCGCTGCGATCTGCTTGGGACCAATGCCTGCAAGTGCAATGGCTTGGCGGATCACGGAGAGCTGACAAGCCCAGATTTCCTCGGCATCGTGCTCGACCCACCCTGGCTGCGGGAAGTGCTGGGCAAATTCCTTTTGGCCGACGCTCACGATGCGCGCATCCTTGTCAAACAAAATGGCCCTGCAGCTTGTGGTGCCTTGATCAATCGCCAAAATGTACTTTTCCATATATTTCTTGCTTTGCGCCAATGCCTTGTATTCACCTATGTCGCACGGCATCGCCGAGCGGTATCGCGACGACAAGTGCCCAGAGGCGCCGCCGCACAAAAACCTGCTGGCAATTTAGGAAATCTTCCTAATTTAGTATGCATAACGACTATTTATAGGAGGCTTATGGAATCGATACGCAGCGCATTCACCGCCCAAGACGGCACCAAAATTTTCAGCCAGTACTGGAAACCCAGCCATGCTGCCCGCGCCGTCGTGCTGCAGGTACACGGTCTCGGCGAGCACAGTGGCAGGTATGCCCACGTCGGAAAGTTTTTGACCGACAGCGCGATCGGACTCTATGCCTTTGACCACCGTGGCCACGGCCGCTCAGAAGGCAAACGTGGACATATCCCCAACTATGAATCCTTGATGGAAGAGATCGATCTAGCATTGGTCGAGGTAAGGAGCCATTTTCCATTGATTCCCATTATTTTATATGGCCACAGTTGGGGTGGTAATATCACTCTAAATTACCTGATCAGGCGGCAACCGCAAGTCGCTGCGGCTATTGTGACCGACGCATGGCTACACATTCCCAAAGTACCTGCCTTGCAGGAACAAATGGCCCGCATCGTGAATTCCATCTTCCCGGCACTCACCCAAGACAACAAAATCGACGCCAATACCCTCAGCAATGACCCCAAGGTTGTGGCTGCCTACCAACAGGATCCTTTGGTACACCCGATGATCTCGGTGCGGAACTTTGTGGACTCTGATGCTGCCGCCAAATATGCACTTGCCAACGTCGCCAAAATCTCGGTGCCCCTCCTCTTGATGCATGGCACAGACGATATCGTGACGATGCCTTCGGGCTCCATCGAATTCCAAAAGGGCTTGGTCGGCAAGCACACCTTTAAGCTTTGGGAAGGCATGAAACACGAAATCCACAACGAGCCTGACCAGCATCTTGTGCATGCGGCAATGCTGGAATTTATTGAATCAGTGTTGGTATGAGCATTCATATTGAGATGCCACAATGATTCTATAGTTTATATTTTAAAAAACAACATTTTGTTCATAAAACTTTGTTTATCAGTATATTTTCACTTCTATTTTTCATTATTTAAAAATCGTATTCTTCATTATCCAATTCAACATCGGGGGCTAATGGGCTGTATCAGTTAAACCAACGAGTCCAAGGCCTCCGGCCGCAGGACAATCGACCATTTGCCTCCGGCAAACGAGAATAGGCTTCGATTGCCGGAGGTCCCGACGCGACGGGATCAGTAGTCCTTCGGCCCCCGCCTTGCTGCGGGACAGGCACAGGACTCTGGCGCAAATTTTTCAACCAATTGATTATCTCAACAATAAAAAGAAGGCTCGCGTCGAAGTGATAAGAAATTTGGCTTGCTGGTCATTATCCCGAGAAGCATATTGCCCAACTCAACATCAAGAACTGATGGAAAGCATCCGTTGAACGGATTGATGCAAGGGAATCCGTGCTGTAAAATTGGAAAACATGCATTGCCGATTGGTCACCTTGCCTTACTTTGCGTCGGCAATGACGTTGCGCATGAGGATGGCTGATGCACAGAGGACACCACCAAACATGCCTCCTGCGACACCACAGCTCACGCTGTCTTGACCGGCCATGTAGAAGCCTTTGAGGGGAGTGCGCACGCCGAGCTTGCGTTGCTGAAATCGAGCTGGGGTATGATCGAGGCCATACAATTCACCAAAGGGATAATTTGAAAAATGCTTGGTCGAAAGCGGCGTGCTCAGTTCATAATAATCGACATGTCCCCTTGTCGAGGGTACTTGTCGGTACAGCTCGGCGAGGAGGCGCTGGGCCATTTCTTCTTTTTGCGCCTCATAGTCATCGCCGTGTTTTTTCCACCTCCCATCCTGCCAAGCAGCATACCATTCCCAAGGCGCCACCGAAATGATCTCAATCGTCGCGCGGCCGGGGAAGCGCCTCAAAAAATCAGGGTCCTTGGCCGAGGGAAACGAGATATAGGTGAGTGGCAAGGGCGCAGTCGTATCCTTGAGGTAGGCGGCGACTTGCAAGTCATAGTCATAGCCCGGATAGACCCAAAGATTGGTCTTGGGCAGGCCGAGCGCAGCGGCCGTTTTTTTGAGGCCAATGTAGAGACAGACGTGGCCGACCGATGGGCGCAAGCCCATTGCTTCAATCGCGGGCATCGTCAGGCGATGACGCGCAGGGATGAGCTTGGTCATCGTATTGAGAAAACCCGCATTGGAGATCACGATAGGGGCACGTAGCGTGCGCCCATCAGCCATGCGTACGCCCGCGACGCGGCCATTTTCCTCCAAGACATCGCTCACCTCGGCGCGCAAAAGCACCTTCCCTCCCAGCCGCTCCAATTCGGCGACGATCGTCGTTGCAAATTGGGCTGAGCCACCCACGGGATAGCAGGCGCCGTGACGATAATGGCTAGCCACCATGGCTTGAATCGCGAAGCTGCTTTGTTGCGGCGGCAACCCATAGTCGCCCCATTGGCCAGTGAGTACAGCACGCAATTGCTGATTTTGGGTGATGCCATCAAGCACCTGTGCGGTGGTCTGCCCCGCATATTTGAGCCAGCCCTTGCGCATGAGGCCACCAAAAAGTGCCGCAATCGGCCGAGGCAAGGCCTTCTCGGCAAAATAGAGCTTAGATCGGGTGCCCGTCATCAGGGGCAACAAGGTATAATAACGGTCGATGGCCTCCGTTTCCTGCGGAAACCATTCTTTCAGTTGCGCTTTCATCCGCTCCTTACCTGCCAAGAGGTCATATTTACGGTCAGGAAAGATGAGTCGATCATAAGCATCGTCCATAGGTGCCCATTCCAATTTCCCCCCACTGATCAGCTTGAAGAGTCTTGCTGTTTCAGAGGTGGGCTTGACCATGTCTCCCAAGTAATGAACGCCGACATCCCACTCATAATCACGTCGCTTAAAGACATGTGTAAATCCGCCAAGCGCATAGTGCCGCTCCAAAACCATTACCCGCTTGCCCGCACGCGCCAGAAACACAGCAGCTGTAAGGCCACCCATGCCAGACCCGACCACGATCGCATCAAATGAATCGCTGCTTTTGTAGTCCTTAAATGCTTTCTGTGAATGCATTTGTAGCGCGTTTGAAATTGGAGGGGGAGGAGGTAGTAGTTAGTAGTTAGTAGTTAGTAGTTAGCAGTTAGCAGTTAGCAGTTGCATTTCACTGCTAACTGCTAACTGCTAATTTCTAACTGCAAACTTTCATCTTACTAGGGTTACCGATCCTGTTTTGGAGATGGGACCGATGTTGTTGGAGCCGATGATTTTATACACATAGACGCCTTCGGGGGCTTCTGCGCCGCCTACTTTGCCGTCCCAGCCTTTGGAGATGTCTTTGCTGCTGAACACGAGCTTGCCCCAGCGGTCATAGACATCGATGCTAAAGGTCTTGATTTCCAAACCGGCTGCAAAAAAGATGTCGTTGAGGTCGTCGCCATTGGGCGTGAAGCCCGAGGGCACCCACAGCGATGGATCGGCGAGCACGAGCAGCGTCTGGCTCACGTCGTCATGGCAACCAAAGGCATTGTAAGCGGTCATGGTGATCGTGTACAATCCTGGCTGGGTATAGGTGTGCACCACTTGCCCTTCAAAGGCACTCACGCCATCGCCAAATGACCAATCTACATCTTGGGCATACCAAGGTGAGGTATTGTAAAAGGTGACCGTCGCTTGGGATAGCAACAGATAGTCTAGCAAGGTGATTTCTGGGTCGCTGCTAAAGGAGGCGACGGGGGTCGGTAGAATATGCACGAGGCCAGCCAAGTTGGCGGATTGCACGCAGCCTTCTGGGGAAGTCACGAGTAAGGCAGCACCCCATTCCCCATTGGAAAACCAATGCATCGGATTTTCTGCAGTGGAGGTCGTACCGTCTTGGAAGCTCCATAAATAAGTCGATCCCGGAGGAGAAGAAGTGTTGATAAAGGTGATCGTAGCTGAGTCGCAAGCTTCGGTGATGTCGGGGTGGAATTCGACGAAGGGCTTGTAGATGGCATCGATGAAATGCTCGGCATGACCCGGGCAACCGAGGGCGTCGGTGATGTCGAGGACGAGGGTACGGTCTTGGAGGGCATCGATTGTGATCGATGCGTTGCTACCGCTGATGCCAGCGGGCAATGAAGACCACGTGTATTGGTAAGGAGGCACGCCCCCCAATGGCTGAGCTGTATAGGTGGGCAACTCATAGTCGCAGACGATGCTGTCGCCCACGATGCCAATTGCCACGAGAGGCGGCTGCGGCATATTGGCCGTCTCGGTGATGGTGCAGCCATGGGCGTCTGTGACCGTGACAGTATAGACACCTGTCGATACCGTGATGCTGGAGGTGGTGGGGCCATGGGACCATTGGTATATGTAAGGAGGCGTGCCACCTGCGGGTGTGATCGTGGCTGTGCCTGTGCCGCCAAAGCAAATGATGGGCACGACGACAAATTGATCGGTGAGCAAGGTGGGTTCGACAAGGGTGACGGCGGCAGTATCGCGACAACCCTGTGCATCTGTGACCGTGAGGCTATAAAAGCCGATCGGCAGATTGGCTTGGTTGCCTGTAGCAGGGCCGTTGCTCCAGGCATAGTTGAATGCAGGTGTGCCGCCGACGACCGTACTCGTCACGCTGCCATTGGTGAAGCCGAAACAGGATGGATTGACCGAAGCAAGTGTGACCGAGGGCTTGGGATTGACGGCGACCGTGTGGCTTTCTTGCAAGGAGGAGCAAATGCCGACATTGACCGTAAGGGTCACATTTTTCACACCCGTCGTATTCCAACGGATTTGGTAAGGTCCTTGGCCACTGCCAGAGAGGATGGTACCACCGTTGAAATTCCAGTTGTAAGTCGCATTGCTGGGAGCATTGCCAGTATAGGTGATTGTCGCGATGTCTCCAAAGCAGATCGTCGGCGGTACTGTAAATGTCGGCGTGGGACTCAGGAGCACCTGCACAGTCATCGTGTCGCCACCTTGGCAGCCAGAGGTATCGACGCCTAGCATCGTGTAATGATAGACGCCTGGTACAGGATTGTGAAACAGTGGATTGGAGATCGTACCATTGCTGAGGGATGTGCTCGGCAGCCAGTTGTAGGCCACACCTACTTGTGGGGCCAAGCCGATTTGCACAGTGTCGCCCTGGCAGAGGGTATGGTTGGGGCCAGCTGAGACTGCGATCTGATCGCTGATAAATAGGGTTGCGGTGTCTGAAAAGATGGACGAGCAGACAGATGTCGTCAAAATCAATTGGACAGATTCATTGCCCTCGGCGATGCCGTCAGCAGTGGCAAGGATATTTATATTTACCGAAGACACCATGGCGGGAAAGGTAATCGACCCCGGCAAGAGCGGGTAATCAAAGGCAGGCGTTGCTGTGCCGCCGACAGTATAGTTCACAGTCTGGGCCATGGTGGTATCGCCTGTGCGGTTGAATGTGAAGCTCCCACCCACGCATCCCTCAATGGCATTGACGTAGCCTGGGCTGTTGATGGAAGACGACACTGATATGGCTGTGGAAGTGCAGCGGATGCCACCTTGCTCGAGAAAAACACCCGAATCAAGGCTGGCGTCGCCAGCATCGGCGATCACGAGTTTGATGTGGAAGGTAGAGCAAGGCATGACGGCCGACTTGGCGATCAGAGGCACGGTGAATCCGTCATACTCTACAGTCGTGCCCGTGTTGTTGGTGGTGAAATAGGCGCCATTGGTCGTGTTGCAGTTGGGGGGAAACGGCGGGAAAGCATTGACGCCGACAGCGCCGATGTTGACGGCGATGG
>JANORP010000082.1:0-5268 GCA_031415375.1 Bacteroidota bacterium
ATGATTCGGCGACGCCAAATCTATGATCAAAATGCTCGTTCGTCGGCCCACAGCGTTGTTGTGGGGTGGGCCAACGAACAGCTGCTCCCGCAGCAAAGCGTGATCGTACACCCTTCAAATTTTTGAGGACATCATTGAAGAGAAAATTCCCGATGAAATGCATTCTTACAGCACAAAAAGGAAGATCATGCGGCTTGGTGAGCATATCATTTGAGTGTTGATTGATCATTAAAGGCGGTTGTGCAGAAACTTCAGCAGAGTCGCATTAGCCCCGCTCCCGATAATATGCCATCACCCGCGCTGCATTCCAGTCGATCAGGTCCTCTCGGGCGATCCCAAGTCGGGCTGCTGTGGCAAACAACGCGTCGTGAGAAGGTGCCTCGATCTCCAGATAAGGGGGAATAAATGCGAGGTCATCGATATGGTCATCGATCACAATATGCACATCGCCGATGGAATATTGCGTTCTGATCTTGCGCATCTTCAGGCCCTCGACGTAACCGAGGCGCTGTAGGATGAGCCGCATCATTTCGAAGTCCTCGAAACGCACTTCCAGTTCCTCGCGGGTGCGAATGCCCGCTTGTGTGTCGGCATGTGGGGCTTTGAAGGTCATGCGCAATTCTTGGCCCTCTTTGCGAATGCGTAGGACCTGCTGCTTGCCAGCAAGCGTACTTGCTGCGTCATCGTAATAGATCGCAAAAAATTCATCTTCAAAATCAAATGTCGCGCCCAGGGCCTCCAGTTTGGACAGGATGGCAGCGGGCTGAATGTCGAGGACTTTGGCTTCTATTTCCTTCATAACGGGGACCCAGCAGGTTGATCCTGGGGTTGCAAAGATGCAAAAGCTTTTTGGGGAAATGTCTGGGCAATGGGCAGACTTTTGAGACCCGTTTGGTGGCTGTTGCTTTTTGGGATAATTTTAGCGCATGAAATCGTTGACTTCCTTCGTTTTGATACGCCAAAAGATGGCCACTGCCGTCTTATTGCTTGGCTGCGGCCTCTTGTGCTTGCAATCCTGCACCCAATCGACTGAGGAGCAGAGAAAGCGGCAATCATTGCCCGATTTCCATTTTGAAGACATCAAAGGAGGAGTTTTCCAACGCGGCGATTTGCCCGATGACAAGCCAGTAACGATAGCCTATTTTGACCCCGATTGCAGCCACTGCAAAGAGACGATCGAGAGTCTCGTTGCGCATATCGACGCCTTTGGAGACAATATGCTTGTGCTCGTGAGTTCAGCAAGCCGCTCCCAAGTGATCCCATATCTCAGCGAAAAGGGCTTGCTCGGTCGCAAGGGTGTACACACAGCCCTGTGTACGCCGCAGCAATTCCTGGATACGTTTGGCACGACAGAAACGCCGACGACCTTGTTTTATAGTGGAGATTTTGACTTGAAGATGGCCTTCAAAGGTCCTGTGGATAGCCAAGGCGTGCTCAATGGACTGGCAGCTGCTAGCGATTGAGTCTTAAGCGTTGACGGGATGGCCTCCCGATTGATTTTGGTGCCATCGAATGGCTAAGAATTGAAAAACCCGCACTGAATTGAGTTCAGTGCGGGTTTCTCTATTTTGTGCGGCGAATGTCTCAGTTCTTGTTGGGCAAGAAGGAGTACTTGTCGCCGTAGTAGAGGTGCTGCTCGGTGAAGTCGGTCGGGTACTCGATTTTCACGTCGGTGATTTTGCCGTTGGCGTCCATGACCGGTGTGAGCACGGGGTTGATGAAGCCGCTGTAGGGCGGAATCTTCAAGGAAGCCACGCGGTCGAGGACTTCTTTGTGGATGGCCTGATCGACTTTCACGCCGTAGCCTTCGACGAGTGCCTTGGCAGCTTTGGTATCGCCTTCTGACTTGATGCGTTGGATTTCGCGCAGCAAGTCGCCAAACAAGGTGCGGAGCTTGTCATAGTCATTGATGCGGAAATAGGTTTTGCCTTCGCGCACGACTTGCTCGATGACGTTGCTGGCCTTGCCTTTTTCCATTGCCCACTTGCAGTTGAGTTGGCGGTTGCGCATGTGGTCTTCTTCCAGGTTTTTGCCCAGCTTCAAGCGGCGCAATTGGAGCATCATACCGTTGCGGATGTAGTCATTGTAATGCGCTTTGCCGACTTCTGTGCTCGGCATGATGCCCATCTCGACGAGCTTGGGATCCATGAGGTAATACAAGGCGACGAGGTCGGCGCGGGCTTCTTCCAAGGTAGAAGCATAGGGACCCATTGTTTCGTGGGGTTGGCCGATGCCTTTGTTGATTTGGCCGGATGCATGCCCGATGACCTCGTGCATGTCGGTGTGGAGGTTGGCAGGCAGCCCTTTGAACTTGCGTGCAAGGTTTACCTCATTGCTGTCCCATGCAAATTCTTCCAAGATGCCTGTGCGCTTGCCGGCTTGGTCATAAGCCTCGACGATATTGGCGAGGTTCACTGACTTCGAACCGACCTTGCGGATCCAATCTGCATTGGGTAGGTTCACACCGATGGGGGTCGATGGGGAGGCGTCTCCTGATTCCATGACTACGTTGATGACTTTGGCCGAGATGCCAGTCACTTCCTTTTTCTTGTGGGCGTCCATGATAGGGCTGTGGTCCTCAAACCATTGTGCATCCTTGGCAATCGCTGCGATGCGCTTGGAGGCAATGGGGTCTTCGATCTGGACCATGGCCTCATAGGCACCACGACGGCCGATGGCGTCGCCATAGACCTCAATGAAGCCGTTGATGAAGTCGATGTCACCTTGGGTGTCTTTGACCCAAGCAAGGTTGTAGGCGTCAAATTTCTTGAGGTCGCCTGATTCATAGTAGGCGATCAGCAATTGCGTTGCTTCTTTTTGCTTGGGATTGTCCATGACCTCGACGGCTTTTTTGAGCCAGTTTACGATCTGCTCGATCGCTGGGCCATACATGCCGCCGACTTTCCAAGTCTGCTCGACAAGCTTGCCGCCAGACTTTACCATCTTGGAATTCAAGCCGTATGAAATCGGGGTGGTGTCGCCAGGTATCGCCAAGGCAGCGTAAAACTTCTCGACTTCCTTGAGGGTCACGCCTTCGTAGTTGTTGTTGGCGCTGGCGGCGATGGGATCGACGCCTGCATCTTTGTTCACACGCTTGAAATCTACCTTGGGATCAAAAAGTATGGGCTTGAGCATGGCAAGCAACTGATCGACCGATTGGCCACGCTCCAAAGGGAATTTGGCTTGGTCTGAGCCCTTGACGACAGATTCGAAGTAGGCATAGTCAAAGCCAGGCTCATGCTTCTCGTAGGAATAGTGGTGGTGAATGCCGTTGGAGTACCACACCTGCCTCAGGTAGGTGTGAAACGCTTTCCAGCTGTCGCTCGTCTTGTCGCCGCTGTAGGTCTTGTACACGTTTTCCAACGTGCGACGAATGAGGATGTTGTGGCGATAGTTTTGATCGTAGATCATATCGCGGCCTGAGGTCGCAGCCTGTGCAAGATAATAGCAAAGGATTTTCTTTTCCAGTGGCAGCACTTCAAAGCCTGGCACTTGGTAGCGCAGCACGCGGATGTCTGCAAATTCGTCGGCGACCCATTGGAAAACCGAGTCTGCATCGGCAGTAGTGGAATCGACGGCAGTAGAGTCCTTGCCGTCATTGTTTTGCTTTTGGGTGGTATCGTTGCAGCTCCAAGCGAGGAGCGACGATAGCAGTACCAACGTCAGCATGTGCTTTATTTTCATGAATGCTTCGTATTGAGCGATTGAAACTAGATTTTGAAAACGGTCGCGAAGGTAATGCATTTGCGTGAAAATTGCTAACGCGGATCATGCTCAACGCCTTAGCTCCTGGTCGTGTGCTGGTGGCGTAGCCAATGCAGCTGCATGAGAAGGAGCTTGGATTCGCTGGTTTTAGTTTCGTTGGTGAAGCATGTGTCTCGGCTAGAGAATGGTTCGTTCTGCAGGTGACGGGGGGACGACAAATTCAGCAGCTATTCGAATCGCGAGCCAGAGGCTCGTGATTCGAATAGCGTGGGAGCCAGAGGCTCCCGCTTCAATTGCTTAATTTGTTGTACACCGGTGCCGGGGGGTACGACAAATTCGGCAACTCAATCAATTCGCGAGCCAGAGGCTCGCGATTCCGTCAGCGTTGGAGCCAGAGGCTCCCGCTTCAATTGTTGAATTTGTTGTACACCCGTGACGGGACAGGCACGGCTCCCGCTTCAATTGCTGAATTTGTCGTACACCCGCGACGGGACAGGCACGGCTCCCGCTTCAATTGCTGAATTTGTCGTACACCCGTGACGGGACAGGCACGGCTCCCGCTTCAAGTGCTGAATTTGTCGTACACCCGTGACGGGATGAGGTTTGGTAGTTGTCGTATCGGATGCGTATCTTTGGCGGGAATTGGTAGATCGGTAATTTTTAGTCATTAGCAATCAGTAGGCGCGATGAGAAAGTTCAAGACTCTCTTGATATTAGTTTTGGTGACGATGAGCGGCACGTTTGTGTCGTATAAATTGATCAAGATTGCGGCAGCCGATCCTTTGCTTGATCAGTCAAAATTTGGCGACGTGTTCACGGGCTTCAGGCCCAGGTATAAAAAAGGTGCAACGCTGGGCGACAAGGCGGCGGTGAATTGGAAGGCGGCGCTCATCAACCAATCTGTAGAGGAAATTGTACCCTTTGTGCTCATCGCAATGTTTCTTTTCTTGTGCCTAGGCGTGGTTGCGGCCTTTAAGGTTTATTCGGGGGCGTGGTGGCGATAGCCGTCTCTGAGCCTAGGAATCCCATTTCCGTCAAGGTTTTTTTATGGTCTGATGCGCAAAACTCCGTATTCTAAGTCTTTGTAAGTGCAGGGCAATCGCATGAAAATGCGTGAGGATTGGCATCCACGTTTCCTCTCAAAAGCCATCGATTATGTGTATGCCCACACAACGACCTGTGCATACCAAAATCGCTCAGCATGACGGTTCATTTTTCGTTTCACAAGCATTTTTGTGGTGAAGGCCTTGCCAGATTCGCCCCAAGGATATTGTCCAATAGCCGATCGAGGCAAATCTAGGGCACTTTTCGGGGGCAAACCAAAAAAATGGTGGCATGAGGTCCATCATCCGCCGGAAAATAGGGATGGCCAGGCGGATGACGGACGATGCCCCAATTTTTTAGGCCTACCCCCGAAAAGGCCCCAATGACCCGCCCCGCTCAGCCACCGGACAACATCCCCGGGGCGAGCGGAAAAATGCATCCACCAGAAAAATACCCGCGAAACGAAAAATTGAAGTCCCTCAAGGCGCAAGCCGAACTGCTCCTGGACGTCCTGATGCA
>JANORP010000083.1:0-2010 GCA_031415375.1 Bacteroidota bacterium
AATCCCATCGCAGTCAAAAGCCCAATACAATGCAAAAGACGCTTTTTTTTCTAGATTGCAAACCGAGTGCCATATTTTGTGCTGTGCCCAAAAGCCGCAAACTAAAGTCAAGGGGAACAAAGGTCTCCAAATTGCAGTCAAGGACAATCAAGATTCAAGCTGACAATTGGCCATATCTCCGATCCATTCGTCGTGCCTCGCCATCAGTATTCACTCCACGCCCACCCTGAACACCTCTACCTCCCCAGCCGCCAAGACACGCAACAGATAGACGCCGCCTGCCAAGCCGCCGAGCGGCAATTCGCCTACTACCCCGAGCACCTCCCAAGAGCGCAGACGCTTCCCTGCGAGATCATACAATATTGCTGAAAATCCAGAAACTGCCTCCCCTACCCGCACATGCAACTTGTCGGTCGCAGGATTGGGAAAGACAGACACGTTATTGTCGGTCGCGATCTGCACAGTCACGACCTCGGAGTAGCTGCTTGCACCATTGGCTTCCAGCAAGTGCAAGCGGTAGTCACGGGGCCCGACCATGCCTGCACGATCTATATAGCTGTAGTCGCCATGGTCTTGCACGCTCGGGACCTGCATGAGCGGGACCCAAGCGCCGCCTGCGAGGCGCCGCTCCACGACGTAACCCATGGCGTCTTCGTCACGCATCATATTCCAATTCACGGCTACGGTATTCTCTCCCAGCACATCCACCCAAAAAGTGAGCCCAGGATAGGCGACGATACCGCAGTTGTTGATGTCGGTGGCTGTCACCGTGATGCAGGCGCTGCGTGCGCAGCTCAGGCATTGCGCAGGAGACGAGGGCGTGCTCGCGGTCACGGTATAGACGCCCGCATCGACGATGGGTAAGACGCCCTGTGCACCAGATGTGATGACATCGCTATATCCATTGGGACCCGATACCGTGAGGCTGCCACTGCCGCTGAGGCCACTAGCATCTGAGCAAAAGCTGGAAAGCCCTGTAAACAAAAGGCTGTTGCCGACGCAGATCGTGTAGTTGCCGCTGCCTGTGAGGGTGTCGGGCACTGCAAGAGGTGCATAAAATGGCCCGTTGAAATAGTGGCTGCAGGAGGATGCGCCAAAATAGCTCCAAGAATCACCGATGCTGCTTTGCGCCAAGGTGTAAAACACACGTGCAAATTGCGTCGGAAGGCTGTTGCTCAGGAAATAATAGCCGTTGCAGCCTGGATTGAGGTCGCTGGTGCTACCACAACTCACGAAACGGTTGCCGCTGAAACGCCAGCCGATGAGGGCGGTCTTGCCCACCCCGGTGACCTTGGTCATCGTGGTAGAGGCAGCTGAAATGCCTTTGTAGTATTGCACATTGATGTCGCCCGTGGCGGCCTCCCAGTCAGTGATGCATTCATAGACGGCAGTGTAAAACCCATTGTTGGGCCGCCAGTTGATGCACTGCTTGTCCCCGCCCTCGGCATTGCAGAGGTCAAAATTGGTGGCAAATGTGGAGCCGCTCAAGTTTTGAGAGGCATAAGCCGAGGTCTGTGATGTGAGTATCTCGACGCCACGCTCGGCCTCATGTACACCGCGCTTTACCGTCCCGAAGGCGGTAGCATTGGTGAAGAGGGTCGAACTGCCGACGCCATCGTCATTGGCATCTGCGCCATAGCCACACATGTTGGCAAATGAGATGCCGCATGGAATCATCTGATTGCCCGAGGTGATCACGGGATAATCGATCGCGAGATAGCGGCCGGGATTGGTCGTCGTGATGCCAGATGTGCAGGATGCCGTCTGACTGTAGCGAATGCGAAATTTGAAGGCGTTTGTAAAAAAGGCGCTGTTGACCATGATGCCCGAAGCCGCAGTGGAACTCGATGCGCGGCTGTAGAAATTGCCGGGGGATGTGGGCGTCCTATAGACGGTGAGGCAGACCCGCGACCAAGCGCTCTCTGTGAGCCACTTGGTATTTGTACTGTTGCTGCTACACATATCGAGGTTGCTGGAGCTGATGTCCATTTGCATGACCTGCGACCATGC
>JANORP010000084.1:0-1891 GCA_031415375.1 Bacteroidota bacterium
GTGAAGGCCGGCGACAGCCTGCGCTGCGATGTCGGTGGCCTCGGTGGCACGTCGGTGCGCTTCATCTGAAATCGAAAAGAGAGACCCTCATGAACCTCGATCAAAAAACCATTCTTGCCCTGGCCGAACATCTTGAGAACGCAGAGTTGCAGGTGCGCGACGTGACCATGATCACGAGCGACTACCCGAACATGGACTGGGACGATGCCTACGCGATCCAGGACGAGCTCAAGCGCCGCAAGGAAGCGCGCGGCAACAAAACCGTGGGCCTGAAGGCAGGCCTGACCTCGTTTGCGAAAATGAAGCAGATGCAGGTCGAGACACCGGTGTTCGGCTTCGTCAGCGACTACATGGCGCGACCCGACGGTGGCGAGATCAAGCACAGCGAATTGATCCACCCCAAGGTGGAAGCTGAAATCTGCATCGTCACCAAGGCGCCACTGAAGGGCCCCGGCTGCAATGTCGCGGCCGTGATGGCCGCCACCGACTTCGTGATCCCTGCGGTCGAAATCATCGACAGCCGCTACCGCGACTTCAAGTTCGACCTCAAGAGCGTGATCGCAGACAACACCTCGTCATCGCGCTTCGTGATCGGTGGGCGGCCGCGCGAACTCGCCGAACTCGACTTGCGCACGCTCGGCGTGGTGCTGGAGATCAACGGCGAGATCAAATCGATGGCCGCCGGAGCAGCCGTGCTGGGCAACCCGCTGGCGGCGGTGGCCATGATGGCCAACCACCTGGGCCAGCGTGGGCAAGAAATTCCCGCCGGCATGTTCATCATGACCGGCGGCGTGACCGAGGCGCTGCTCGTCAACCCGGGCGACAACGTCCTGGTTCGATTCCAGGACCTGGGTTCGGTCTCGATGCGTTTCGTCTGAGTCTGCGTGATGAATGAAGACTGCCTGTGCATCGACGCCGGCTGGCGCCTGCGGTTTGACCCTGTGCTCGCGGGCGCCAGTCCTATCGACTTTCCCTGTGACGAGCAAGGCCATGTCGATCTGGATGCATTTGACGACGAACTACGCCAAGCCTACTTTTCTGCGCGCATCTTGCGCGGCTTGCACCACCCACCGCGCGTGATTCGCGCCGACGACCATTGACCCCGGAGGCCCTATGCCATTCGCACAAATCTACATCCTCGAAGGCCGCACCGAGGAACAAAAACGCGCCGTCATCGAAAAGGTGACGCAGGCGCTGGTCGAGGCGGTCAGCGCGCCCAAGGAAAACGTGCGCGTCTGGATTCACGACGTGCCCAAAGAGAACTGGGGCATCGCCGGCGTCTCGGCCAAGGCGCTCGGGCGCTAGAGACTCGTCAGCCCGCGACCCACCACACAGGATCAACCATGTCAGCGAAAACAGAAAAGCCCAGCCCCCCCAATCCGTTCACGCAGGAAAAAGGCACGATAAACATCGGCGGCATCGATGCGCTGGTTCGACTGACGCTTGACCAGTCGCGCGCAGACGAACGCCGTGGCCTGAAGACCGGCATGTTCATCTCCGGCTACCGTGGCTCGCCGGTGGGCATGCTCGACGCGGCCTTCATCAAGAACCAAAAGGCGCTGCTGGCCAGGAACATCCACTTCGTCGACGGCCTGAACGAAGACCTGGCGGCGACCGCGGTGTGGGGCACGCAGATGCTGCACACCGTCGGCAAGCAGAAGTTCGACGGCGTCACCGGCCTTTGGTACGGCAAAGCGCCGGGCGTGGACCGCAGCGGCGACGCGCTCAAGCACGCCAACTACACCGGCATCGGCAAGAACGGCGGCGTGCTTGCGGTGGCCGGCGATGACCCGAGCTGCAAGAGCTCGTCGCTTTGCAGCCAATCCGAGCCGATGCTGATGCACGTCGGCATCCCATCGCTGTACCCGGGCAACGTGCAGGAGATCCTGGA
>JANORP010000085.1:0-23050 GCA_031415375.1 Bacteroidota bacterium
CCCGCCCCCTCAACCGCGTGTTCAACTCTTTTGTTGGGCCCAAAACAACCCGTGTCTAACCCGTTTGTTGGGGCCTCCCAAAACTTGGTGGGGGGCCCCGACGAACGGTTCATCCCGATTACATTTATAGGAATCGCGCGAAATTTGCAGAATACTCCTCATGGTCCACGATTGGGGCCACTTATTCGAAGATCGCGTTGAATGCGTTTGCCCTCTCATCGGGCAATACCGCCTACCGAATGACCACAACAATGCTTATATTTGCACAAAGTACACTTCCATGCAGTTTGTTGACCCCAAAAACGACATTGCCTTCCGGAAAATATTTGGAAACGAAAACAAGAAAGTGATTCTGATCTCTTTCTTGAATGCCGTGTTGAGCTTGGAAGGCGATCTGCGCATCAACTCCGTCGAACTGATGAACCCCTATCAGCTTCCGATCATCCAGGGGTTGAAATCCTCCATCGTGGATCTCAAGGCGCGAGACGGCAAGGGGCATAGCTATGTCATAGAGATGCAGGTTGCGGAGCCCGACGGCTTGGAAAAACGCTTGCTGTACTACCTGAGCAAAGATTACGTAAACCAAATCGACTCGGGCGAGCAGTACGCGGAATTGAAGCCAGTCATCTTCATTGGCATTTTCAACTTTGAGTTCACCGCCAACAAGCATAGCATCAGCCACCATGCCGTTTGCAATGTCGAGTCTGGCGAACGCATCATCAAGGACATGGACTTCTTCTTTCTAGAGCTCCCAAAATTCACAAAAAAGAACGTGGAATTGGTCACAATCACGGAAAAGTGGCTGTACTTCATCAAAGAGGCTAAAAATTTGGATGTGATGCCCACCGACCTCGGCGATGAGGGGTTGGCACAAGCCTATCATGATGCCGCAAAATTCACTTGGACGAAGGAGGAACTGAATGCCTACGACTATGCTGCGATGCGGGAACAGGACGAGCGTGGCATCAAAGCCTTGGCAGTGCGCCGTGCAGAGCAAAAGGCGATGGAGCAGGGAATTGAGCAGGGAAATGACCAAGGGCAAGGCCAAATTGTGCGTTTCCAAGCATCCCAAGGAAAAACAGTCGCGGAAATTTCAGACAATACCGGCCTCTCGATGGAGCGCGTGCAGCAGCTGATAGGCTCAGCATGAAGAATTGCAAGCAATCCCCCAATGCCTAACTCAGGCGACAAGTTTTTCCGGGCATTTATGGGTCATATCGAACGATAAGGTTTCGATACAAGGCCTTGCGTTAAAAATTTCGCACCTCCGCCATCAAAAAAATAGCGTTTTTCTCAACCATGTCTTATTTTCAGCCATTGGACTCATGTTTGAAATTGAAGGCACGTTAAAAACAGCACATAAATGAAGATTGTCGAAATCCGGGCGATGCGAGGCCCGAATTACTGGTCGATCCGTCGGCACAAGCTCATCGTCATGACATTGGACCTGGAGGAGCTCGAAGAGCTGCCCACCAACAAGATCGATGGCTTCTATGAGCGATTTACCACCATGTTTCCCTCGATTTATGCTCACAGATGCTCCGAGGAGCGCGAGGGCGGCTTTTTTCACCGTGTGAAGGAAGGTACCTGGATGGGTCACGTGATCGAACACATTGCCTTGGAAATCCAATCCCTCGCAGGCATGGAGGTCGGCTTTGGCCGCACACGCAGCTATGGTGAGGTGGGTGTATATAGTGTTGTATTCGCCTACGCAGAAGAAAAAGTAGGTCTCTATGCCGCAAAGGTCGCCACTGAAATCGCCCAGGCTCTGGTCGATGGCAAGCCTTATGACCTAGCCCCCGACATCCAAGAAATGCGCGAGTTGCGCGAAGCCAATCGCCTTGGCCCATCGACAGGCTCGATCATCGACGAGGCCGTCGCTCGTGGCATTCCATGGATTCGCCTCAACAAATATTCGCTCTGCCAACTCGGCTATGGCGCCAACCAAAAGCGCATTCAAGCCACCGTCACCAGCCAAACCAGCAGCATTGGCGTGGAGATTGCTGGCGACAAGGAAGACACCAAATTTCTCCTGGAAGCCGCCGAGGTGCCCGTACCCAAAGGCGACATCGTGCGTTCGCAGGCCGGCTTGCGCGACGCCATCGACCGCATCAAATACCCCATCGTCATCAAGCCTATCAATGGCAACCATGGCCGTGGCATCACCGCCAACATCACCGATTGGGACGAGGCCTGCATTGCCCTCGAGGCCGCCAAAAAAGTGAGTGCCTCGGTCATCGTCGAGAAATTCATCACAGGTGAGGATTTTCGTGTGTTGGTCATCAATTACAGGCTCATTGCTGCCGCCAAGCGCACGCCGGCCCAGGTGATCGGTGACGGCGTCTCCACCCTGCAGCAGCTCATCGACGAGGTGAATGCAGACCCCAATCGCGGTTATGGCCACGAAAAGGTGCTCACGCAGATCACGATCGACGACATGACCCGTGGCATCATTGCCGCCAAGGGCCTCACGCTCGACAGTGTGATCCCCGCTGGTCAAGCCATGAAACTCAAGGACACCGCCAACCTGAGCACGGGCGGCACGAGCACCGACGTCACCGACATGGTGCATCCCTACAACGTGTTCATGTGCGAGCGCATCGCCCGCGTGGTGGGTCTAGACATCTGCGGCATCGACATCATGACCAGCGATATCAGCGTGCCCTTACCTGAGACCAATGGCGCCGTTTTGGAGGTAAATGCCGGCCCCGGCTTCAGGATGCACCTCGCGCCCAGCATAGGGCTCGCCCGCAACGTGAGCGCACCCGTGATCGACATGCTCTTCCCGCCGGGCAGCACCGCCCGCATCCCCATCATCGCCATCACCGGCACCAACGGCAAGACCACCACGACCCGCCTCATGGCCCACATGATGCGCCTCAAGGGCCACAAAGTCGGCTATACCACCACCGACGGCGTCTATATCCAAAACAAACTCCTCATGAGCGGCGACTGCACAGGCCCCGCGAGCACCGAGTTTGTATTGAAAGACCCCACCGTCGATTGTGCCGTCCTAGAGTGCGCCCGCGGCGGATTGCTGCGCGCAGGCCTCGGCTTCCATTACTGCGACATTGGCATCGTCACCAACGTGGCCGCCGACCACCTCGGCCTCAAAGGCATCCACACCATCGAGCAGCTCGCCAAGGTCAAGGGCGTCATTCCTGAGACCGTATTGCCCGAGGGTCACGCCATTCTCAATGCCGACGACGACCTCGTCTATGCCATGCGTGGCCCCTTGAAATGCAATATCGGCCTCTTCTCAATGGACGAGGACAATCCGCGCATCAAGGAGCACAGCCGCAAGGGCGGCATCAGCGCCATCTATGAAAACGGCTACATCACCATCGCCAAAGGCGAGTGGAAGATGCGCATTACCAAAGCCGTGAACGTGCCCCTGACCTTCGGTGGCAAGGCAGCCTTCATGATCCAGAACGTATTGCCCGTCGCCCTCACGGGCTTCATCCGCGGCATGGCCATCGAGGACATCAAAGTCGGCTTGGAGACCTTCATCCCCAGCCCGAGCCAGACACCAGGCCGCCTCAACCTCTTCGAATTCAAAAACTTTCAGGTCATGCTCGACTACGCCCACAATCCTGCAGGATTGCGCGCGCTCCACAACATGGTCGCGAAGATGGACGGCAGCCCCAAAGTCGGCATCATCGCCGGCATCGGCGACCGCCGTCAGCAAGACAACGAGGAGATCGGCCGCGTCGCCTGCGAGATGTTTGACGAGATCATCATCCGTCAAGACAAGCACCTCAGAGGCAAGACCAGCGCCGAAATCGTCGAGATGCTCAAAGTCGGCATCCTGCGCCAGGATCCCAACAAAAAGGTCACCGTAATCCCCTCCGAGAAGGAAGCCATCACCTACGCGATCACCAATGCCCGCAAAGGCTCGCTGATCGTCTGTTGCTCAGACGTCGTACCAGATGCCTTGGCCCTCGTGATGAAATTCAAGGAAGAAGAAGCCGACCGCATCTGGGGCTTCGACGTCGCCGAAGACATCCCAAACATCGGCGGTATCGAGGTCCCACATACGCACCCGATCGTCGGGCATGATGGGGGGATGATGTGAGGCCAAAGGCCTCACCCTCCTCACACATACTCGATCTCACACTGAGAATTACATTGAAAAAAAGCCCCGTCCGCAATGGATGGGGCTTTTTTGTGGACGAATATTCAATGCTAATCCATTCACAACACTGACCAACCAATAACAGAAGGATTCGCAGAACCGGCTGAGATATTTTGTATCCTTAATATGCACAAGCATGTTGGCATTCAGTACACAACTGCGGAGCCTGTAGCTGCTGGAAATGATCATTCTACAGGCAAATTCATCGTTCTTGACCAGATATCTGTAACATCCGAAAAGAAAACGTACCCAAGACACGAGTAGATGCAACCCCTTCCTCTTGCGCATGGTCTCTTCCTCAAAGTTTCTAAAATCCTCCCTCAATATGAAAAAGAAAATTGCATCCTTGACGCTCCTTTGGAGCACGATTTCCTTGTTCTGTGCCGTGATGACCTCGGCTGTCGTCGCACAAACGCCGTCGCAAACGTTTGATGTCAAATACATCGTCCCTTTATCGACGGGCGATCATTTTGATTATGAGGTGATCGATTCGGCCAATGCTTCACGCACCAATGTGGCGCTGCTACGGCCTGCGATCATCAAGCTGTTGGACGCCATGCAGGCTGCTACGATGCCTTCGCATCCGACTGCAGATGCAAGCGATTCACAAAACAACCCCAAGACCTTCTACAGCCGGGTGGCGGCCTCTTTTGAGCAACGTGGCAAGGGGCCGATTTGCACGGCAAGCCTCAGCGTTTCGATCGATTGCATTTTTACTGGCCAGATCCAAAATGGACATACCATCCTCACACTCAAGTCGATCGACTTCACGCATGTCCCGCCTGGTGACGACATGGTGAGCTTCGTCCTTTTTTCGGCGCATCCTGATGAATTGGGCGCTTACAAGGTCGGGAAGAAGCCCCTCAAGGCTTTCTTGGAAAGCCGAAAGTATGAGTCTTACGTCGTCTCCATCACCGTCAACGGCGCCAAGACTGAGATCAATGATTTGGATGATTCCGTGAGGTTCCAAAAGAAGCTCGACAAGGGCGACATCAGCGGATTCTAACCGCAGCGATCTATCAAAGCCGATGCTTGCCGATGCCAGCAGGCATCGTCCTTTTGGGAGTAGAAAGGGGATTCCTGTGCCTACTCAATCACGACGATGGCATCGCCGACGCCAATCTCGCCACCTGAGACGACGATCGCGCACCAGCCGCCATGGCCTCGCATGGCATTGTAGCCGCCTGGGCCTAGGTTTTCCTCCATCCGCGAACAGGGATGGCATTCATCGGTGAGTTGCAACTCGGCACCGCCGACGGTGAAACGCTTGCCTTTGAGGGCTTGGAGGTTGATGCCGCGCACCACGATGTTGCGGCGTGTGAGGCTGGGATGCACTTGCTCGATGCCCAAAATGGAGGCTGCGGTTTCCAAATGCTCAGCCATGATCAAGGTCACTTGCCGCTTGGCGCTGCTTTTTGCAGCGGTATGGTCGCCGAGCAACCCTTTGCCCGCAATCGCCTCGACCTCGGTCGCAGCTGTGAGCGCGGCCTTGCGTGCAGGCCGCAAACCAATCCACGCCACGCGGCCCGCGCGGGGAAATTGCTGCATCAATTCATCCATCGTCATCATGCTCGAAAATAGGCAGAAGGGCTGACTTGAAGGGGAAAAAGTTTTGCGCTCACCCCTGTGTGTAGCGCCCTCGCGGTGACCTTGATCGCAGAAATCAATTCCCAAAACTGAACGCATTGGACGCCAGCAACAACAGCAAAAATCCAATTGCTATCAGGATCGCCATAGCCTCCAGCAAAACTGCGGGAAACATCAAAGTCGCAATATTTTCATAGGCCCGGGAAAGCCCTGTCCATGGCTGGAAAAACATGACCGTGTACAGCAAAACCGAAACAAACGACACAAGAAAGATCAATAGACACATCACAACATGCAGGTCCAAGTCGCTCGAATCATGCGCCGCAAAAACGGAGGCATCGATCAGCATCCAACAGAACTGGCTCCACTTCGCCAAGCCTGTACCCAGCGCAATCAAAAAGATCAAACCATGGAACCCAATCAAAAAATGGTGGAGCTTCACAGTCCCCAATTCAAACTCACTGACCAGCAATATGCCCACGATCGCCAGCCCATGCCCCAGCAAGGAATACAAAATGAGGTTTTGGCGAATGGCAGGGCTCAAAATAGAAAAAGTTGGTTTTCATTTGAGTGTGGAACAATCTGGAGGAAACGAATGAATCCTGAACCCGAGGCCTGTCCCGCACAAGGCGTGGGCCGAAGGGCAATCGACCCCCGCCTAGCGCGGGACAGGCATTTGCCTCTGGCACAAACAACTCAATATCAACAACTATCGGCCGCAATCGCCCGAAGAAAACGGTCGATTGCTCAATAGCCAGAGACCGTGGCATCCCTAAAATACTACTCCTGAGCCCGAGGCCTCCGGCCGAAGGGCAATCGACCATTTGCCTCTGGCACAAACAACTCAATATCAACAACTATCGGCCGCAATCGCCCGAAGAAAATGGTCGATTGCTTAACGGCGAGAGGCCATGGGATCCCCTAAAATGTTACACGCGCTTCTAATTTCTAGGCCCATAAGATCGGTGACCCCTTCGTTGGGTCTCCGCGATGCTATCCCCGCATCACCCCAAAGCCCGCGAAAACCCTCCCCAAAAGACCGATGCAGGAAACTCAAAAATGAAGGCCATCCCCACGAGAAACGTCAGGATATCCAGGAGGTCATTGGGCACGCTGTCACGCAAATAGATCGACAAGATAAAATTCCGAAAGGAATACGCATAACCCACTACAAAGAACCAAATATCGGGCTTGCCAGCGGTGCAAAGATCGAGCAATGCCGGCGGGAATATTGCGCAGGCGAGCATCACGATGTGCATCCCAAATGCTGACCACAACAAGACCTTGCCGCGGTGTTGCCGATGTGCCTCGGCATTGTACATCCTCCGAAATGGCTGATGCGGTGTCTCATACACGACTTCCTTCACCATGGCTCAGTTCATGCTATAAGTCGCTTCCATTCCCAAAGCCGTCGCGTCAAATGCGCGGCAGCGCAGGTCTGGCGAATACAGCATCACCTGCGCACTGTCGTCGTCGCCACCGCCAAAACTGCCGGTGAAGGCGGTCATGGGCCGTTGGCTCTTGGTGAAGCCTGTCACATAGCTGATCCACTCCAAGGGAATGCGGTTGCCAGAGTCACCTGTGTCGATGAGCGCAATATTGGGGCGCTGCTCCCCCATCAAATATTCCTGAGCGAGGGTGCGTGCCTCGGCCTCATTGTGCAAGCTGGAAAAATCCAGGACCACAAAGCGCAAGGCGGTATCGCCCGCTTGCAAGGTCCCGCGTACCTGCGTCGCACCCATGCGCTGCTCCTCCACGGCAGTGATCGGGTTGCGCGACAAAAAACTGCGGCCTTGGGCGATGCAACTGGTATAACTGTAAGGATATTGCGCTTGAATGGACACGACCTGCCCCACCTGAGCAGGCGCAGCCTTCAGGCTCAATAGATCAGCAGGATGCGCATCCAACCATGCGCCCACTTGTTGCGGATCCAAGACGCTCGCTTGCGGCAGCACGTAGTCGCCCATGCGCCACGTAAAGGCGGTGGCAGGCAAGTCGTGCTCCACAGGCACGGCAGCGAGCATGCCCAGCCCAGCCACCAGCGCCAGCAAGCCCGGCCCTTTGCGTTGCGCAAGCAAGGCACCTGCTCCAGTGACCGCACACAAGATCCCAAGCAGCAGCCGATTGGGCAAGGTAAATCGGTCGTCGAGCAGCAAGTCACCCAGCCACCACAATATAATGGGCGCACATAAAATCAGGTATTCAAAGTGTTTTTTCATGATTGCAAAAGGCGTAAGATCAAGTGGAATTTGTAATAACGGCGTCTGAAAAAGGGCAAATAGCCGACGTAGCATAGGCTATGCCACAACAGCGACCCCACAAGGCGTCGCGCATGACGCAGTCGTTGCTTGACTTTTGAGGCATCCATGTTCAAATACCTTGCGCATCAGACCACAATGCGGCGCGGCTCAGGCTACGCGCCGCCAAGGCCTCGCCAGCATCGCGAGCCGGCGGGGCTACCTCAACCTCTTGCCCGCTCAAAATCATCTGCCAAGCCCAGCGAAACTGCACGATGCTCGCACGCCGCAAGTCCGCAAACTGCCATCCCGCCGCCCGAAACAGGCTGCCATGGCTGAACCAAACGAGGTCGATCGCAGGCTCCAGCAGGAGGCGGGCAAATGCATGTGCTGCCCGGCGGCGCAAGGGCCCAAAACCCTTCATCATCACATGGATTGCTTTGGATTGAAAACGGATATGCTGGGCCTCGTCGAGCAGGATTTGTTTGCAAATGGTCGTAAGGATCGGCGAAGTGCTCACTTGGCTGAGCGCAGTATAATAAGGCACGGCGATGAGCTCGGCTGAGAGCAAGACGGTGATGCCCAAGCGCAAGCCCACGCTGTGCCGCGCAAGCCTGAAAAGATAGTCGGCAAAGTGTTTTTGGGCCTTGGGAATGTCTTCCAACGCCATGAAGCGACCGAGCAAACGGGCATGCCGATTTTCCTCGTAGATAAACCATTCCATGGCATCTTGATAGGCGCGATCCCCACCGCGCTGCACGTAGCGCCCGATCTTGGCCTTGAGATTGTGGGCCTCACTGCTCTCACCGAGCTGAAATTGGCGCACGGAGTCGCCGACCACTTGCTTCAGATCGGGCGGGAGCCGTTCAAAGGTGTTCCAATCGATGGGGATTTGGCGGTCCAGAAAATCCCGGTACCAATCCGCCCAAGCTGCAAAACTGTCATTTGTTTTCATATTCAAGAAAGTGCTTTGTGTTGCAAAGTATATGTCCAAAAAAAATCAGGCAAAATCGCCGCCTCTGATGATGCGCTCCAGCGCATCCAAATGGTCTTTGAAGGCTTGCTTGCCCGCCAAGGTCGCCTTGTAGGTCGTCTGCGTCTTTTTCCCCACAAACTGCTTGCCGACCGAGATATAACCGCACTCCTCCAGCTTGGTAGTGTGACTAGCGAGGTTGCCGTCGGTGAGGTCGAGCCGCTCCTTGAGCGTGTTAAAATCGATCTCCTCTGCGACCATGAGCAAAGACATGATCGCCAGCCGAATTCGGTTTTCAAAAACCTTGTTGATATGATCCAGGTGTTCTTTCACCGCTCATATTTATAGTACATCACAGCGCCATAGACGATGTGGGCTACGCCAAATCCCAGTGCCCAAAAGACCAAACCATGACCGATCCAGATGGCACAACCCAAGCCCAGAAACAGCTCGGCGACCGCAAGATAGCGCATTTCGGGAAGGGTGAATTTGCTGGCATTGAGCAGGGCCATCCCATAAAAGAGCAACATGGACGCGGGGATAAAGGCCACGATGCCATGCCAGAGCAAAATGAAACAAAAAGCGCCGCCGGCGATCAGCGGAATCACCAAGTTGATCAGCAGCAACTTCCCCGACGGTGTCCACATCGGAATGTTGCGTTTGCGTGCCATCCTCAGCGAAAACAACGTGGCCAATCCCAAGGCGACAATCATCACGAGGCCCGCATCCAACGCGAAAAACCAATAGAGCTCGGTGCGTGTATGGGTGGTGGGTATGCGGATGTAGTCCAGAGAGCGCCCGAGGTAAAACCACGCTACCACAGCGCCGATGAGGGCGCAGAGACCAGCACTCAGGCCCGAGAGCCCGCTCAGGGAGAGAAACTTGGAGTGCCGCTCCATCATCGCCCTGATTTCCGAAATGTCCTTGAGGTGTTCCTTGAGATCGTCCATATTCAAAGCACTTTGCAGTACAAAGCAAACTTACGAAAGGTTTCCAGAAATGATATAGGCAATGGAAAATAAATTTTGGAGGCACCCGGCGGGATTCCCGGCCTTTTTGGACAAAGGCACTCCATCTGCCACTATGCGTATTTTTCTTGCTTTGATGCCCAGATGAGCCTCCCCAAACTTCAGGAGACATAAAATCTATACCCGTTCGTTGGGCCTCCCCACAACTTCAAGGAAGGCCCGACGAACGGATAGAATCGCTAGCAATTGTCGGGCTGAACGCGCCAAGACCAGAAGGCCAACGAACAGGATATCTCAGCTGGGTGCTAAAATTGCGCGACATCGTTGTTCCCCGCCTCCAACATTGTTATTGCCGAACGATCTTAAAGTTTGCCACCGCCCCAGATGGCGCCCTCAACCTCAGGTAATAAAACCCAGCTGCCAAGTCTCCAAGATCCAAATGGAGTGGCAGTCCATCCTGCCTCAGGATTACCTGCCCAGAAGAATTTACCAAACTGGTTTCTTTGATCGGAAGCCAACTACTTCGCCTAAAATACAACTGATCTGTAGTAGGATTGGGGAAAATGACCACGCCGAAATCTTTGGTATCGCCATTGTCTATCCCCAGTGGGATGATCTTGATTTCATCTTTGATCGAGTCTGTGTCCATGAAACTAGGTGAGGTCGGCCATATCACGATGATGCTGATGCCGCCCCCATACCGCGCAAACGTCAAGGTATCCACAACTGAGGCCACCCGATTACCGCCTGGAGGAATCGTCATCCCCACCGTGTCCCCCAATACAAAGGTCCCTTGACTCGTGCGCATGAAGAACGTCACGACGTCGGCAAAGGGGGTAGTCGTATTGTTATAAATACGGAAATCCAACGGCAATGAGTCTCCATAGCTTCCTGAATCGGGCAGCGAAAAGCCAACCGTGTCATATTCGATATGAAATGCAAACTGGGCCTTGCTTGCCCCAAAACAACAAAACATCAACAAAAGCAACGAGAGTGTGACTTTCTTTCCTGCGTACATAGCGGATCAGTTTTACAAGGGAGAGTGTTCTAGAAAATAAACTTAACGATTTCTCTCAAGAATCGGGAATTATTTCTAATTTGGATTACGCATCCAATTCAATTTTTTATGGCAGATATCCTCAACAAAGTCATCTTGCAACTGAGCAAAGAAGAGAAGCGCAACTTCAAGCTCTTCGCCCTGCGCTCGCACGAAGATGAGCGTCGCAAGGACTTACAGCTGTTTGACTACATCTGCAAGGTCGGCGAGGAGTACCAAGAGCGCCAGGCACTCAAGCAACTCTATGGCAAAGACGCCCGCCCAAACACCTTTCACCGTCTGCGCAACCGCCTCTTGCAAGAAATCGGCAAGAGCGTAGCGCTGCTACACTGGGAAAAAGACGAGACCGTCGCCAGCTTGCATGAACTCACGCTCGCGATGCATTACCGCCGCAAGATGCAATTTCAGATCGCCGAGTATTACCTGCGCCGCGCCGAGCGCCATGTCGAGCGCCTAGACCTGCCCGAGATCCTCGATGTGGTCTTGGGTGAATTCATCGCCCTATCCTTTGAACTCAATGCGATCAATCCCGAGCGCTATATCCAAAAACGCAGCGAAAACCGCCGACGCCTCAATCAACTCTGGGAAATCGACAACTTACTCGCTTTGGTAAACCATCGCCTGCGTGTCTCCCAAAACCTCGGGAAGGATGACGTTGGGATCATGCATATCCTGAGCAAGACTGTTGAGGAACTCTCCCTCGACCCCAAGATCATGGCCGATCCCAAGTTCAGATTTCGCATGTATGACGCCGTGAGCAAAATCCTGCTGGAGCAACGTGACTACATTACCCTGGAATCCTACCTCTTGGAAACCTATGAAGCATTCCTCAAAGCGGAATTGTTCAACAAAAACAACCATGATGTCAAGTTGCAAATGCTCACATACATCATCAATGCGCTCTTCAAAAACAACAAGATCGACGAATCGCTCGCCTATGCCGAGCATCTGCACAGTGCCATGGAGCAGTTTGGGCAAATGTTGCGTTCCAAATACCTGTTTTTCTATTACAATAGCTTGGTGATGAACCACTCGGTAAGGGACGATTTTGGGCAAGCGATCAAGGTGCTTGAATCCATGACGCAACTAGAGAGCATCATCGCCTCACCGCAATACCATGTCTTTATCTACACCAATCTCGCGCTCTTGGAGTATGGCCGCAAGCAGTTGCGCCAAGCCCTCAAGCACCTCGTCAAACTACCCTTACACGATTCCTATCTCGCGACCGACGAGGGCGTGCGTCTGCGCATTGAGATCCTCGAACTCGCCATTCGTCTAGAAATCAAGGATTTTGAAACATTGGAATATCGCCTGCAGCAATGCAACAATGACTATGCAGCGCTACTAGCCTCCAAGACGATGGAAAAAGAAGGGCGCATGCTCCGAATCATTTCACAGCTCAATCAAAATCTTTTCCAAAAGCGAAGCGAAAAACTTTGCGCAGAAATTGAAGATTTCCTTGAAAAATACCCGCCAGATGACACCGAGTTTTTCAAATACGGCGAATTCTTACGTGGTCATATTTGAGCATTCCTAACGAGCCCGCGGCCTCTGGCCGCAGGGCAATCGACCCCCGCCTTTTGCGGGACAGGCATTTGCCTCTGGCGTAAACGGCTCAATATCAAAGAATATAAGCCGCAATTGCCGGAGGCAAACGGTCGTTAGCCCAACGGCCCTCGCCTTGCTGGGCAGGCACAGGCCGTGGATTCCCCTAAAATGTTACACAGTCATAAGATTCACCCCCTTCATTCCACAACAAACCGCCTCACCCAGCGGCCACCATTGCCTGTGGCACGCACGAAATAGCTGCCGGCAACCAGCTTGGCATCCACGCGGTGCGCATGACCCGCAGCAAATGGCGCCACCGTCTCGCTATGCACCGTGCGGCCCATGATGTCGATTACATCGACCTTGAGCTCGGCGGTGGCATGCCCTTCAAACCGCAATTCAAAAGCGCCATCATTGGGGTTGGGTGCGATCTGCATCGCCATATATTGCGGCTGCCCAGGTATGGCATGCACGAGTACCTCGTCCTTGAGGCTCACACCCCAGAGTCCCCGGCCAAAAGTGGCGGCGACAATCTGCAAATTGGGGACGTCGAGTTCCAGGTCGCTCACAACGACATTGGGCAAGTCGGTCGCATACAACTCCCAATTGCTCAGGGTATCATTGAAATAGAAGACGCCGACATCCATCGCCACATAGATCGGGTTGTGCCCATGCAAGCCATCGTGCAGCAGGCAATTGGTTTGCAGATTGGGAAGGTTGCCGCTCACATTGGTCCAACTAGCGCCTGCGTTGGTCGTCTTATAGACCTTGATGCCAGGGATAAATCCACCCACCGTGACCCAGGCGGTCGTGGGCTCGTCGCTGTCGATCTCGATATGCGTCAGGTACAGGGAGTCGGGCAAGCCTGCTGTGCGATCGACCCAGGTGAGGCCATCATCAGTGGTGACCCACAATGCACTTGGCTCATTGTAGGTGTAATAAAAGCGCTTGGCGACATAGATGTAATTGGGATCCGTCTCCGAGACCGCCAATGCCGAACTGATATTGGGTTGCCCTAGGCTAGCATTGATGGGGAAATTGGAGATCTGTGACCAAGACCCTCCGCCATCGGCGCTTCGATGTACGTTGCCGTAAGCTGCATACATCATATTGGGGTTGTTGGGGAGCAATAGAAAAGGCGTCGTCCATTCGCCAGCTTCTCCCGTCACAAACATCCCAAAGCCGTTTTGGCCACCATCATTGCTCCCAATGAGGTTGCCATATTGTGAGGAGCCATACAAGGTGAGCGGATCGGTGGGATGCAAGATGCACTCCATGCCATCGCCCCCAAAGATATTGTGCCATGTCCCATCATAGAAATAGGTGCCATTGTCTTGCGCACCTGCGATGAGGTTGCCCGAGGCAGCGGGCGTAGTGCTGCAGCGGTAAAACGATGTTGTCTGCATACCACCACTCAATTTCGACCAAGTCGTCGGCAATTGGTAGCCGGGCACATTGTTGGCATCATTCCAAGAGCCAACGGTGATCTGAGATGTGGCATACAAGCCGCCATCGTTGCAGACAAAATATTTTCCATTCAGGGGATTGTAGGCAAATTGGTGCTGATCGGCATGGAGGGAAGGCCCAAATTGATTTACCCAATAGGAGCAAAAATCCCAAGTCACTCCCCCGTCGGTGGAGCCCCACATATTGATGCCGCCCGTGTAGATGGTATTGGGGTCGGTGGGATGCACGACGATGGCGAGGTCATACCATCCTTGTCCGCCGCCGCCAAAGCCGTCGCCCCATTCCAAAATATTGGGGCTTGTGCTTTGTTGGATCCAAGATGCGCCAGCATTGGTGGAGCGGTACAGGGCCGCAAAACCTGCATCCATGCCTGCACACAGGGCATAGATCACGTTGTGGTTGCTGGGCGAGATCGCTAGCTCGATGCGTTGCACCACGCCCCGAGCTGGAATCCCTGTCGGTAGCACAGACCAAGTCGCCCCAAAATCGGTCGATTTCAGGATGCCGGCCGAGCCCGCATTCAAGGTCGCACGGTAACCCGTCGTGGCATACAGGACCTGGGGATCGACGGGGTCACGCTCCATGTCCCAGATGATGCTGTCTTGCACTTGTGCCCAAGAGCCACCCGCATCTGCCGACTTCCAGATTCCATGCGTGCCTGCCGCGACGAGGTCCAAGCTATTGCTCGGGTGAATGAAGACTTTGCAGGTCAGGGAATAATCAAAATCGGTCTGCTGCAATGCCAACCCAGTAGGATTCCAAGTTTGCCCGCCATTGGTCGTCTTGTACACGCCAAGTCCATAGTGGCTGTGGCGTTTGCGGTTGTCGAGCGTGAGTCCTGCACCGAAATAGGCCATGTCGCCCACCGAAATGTAGATTTCGTCGGGATTGACTGGATTGACGCAGATGTCGCTGATGCGCAACATCGGCAGGTTGTCGGTGAGCGGCGTCCAGGACTGGCCATCGTCCACGGTCTTCCAAACCCCACCCTGGGCCACCCCTACCCAGTAGGTACTCGCCACCGTAGGGTGGAAAGCGATGCAATTGATGCGGCCGATGCCCGTTTCCCAACCTGGATCGACTGCGGTTGCATAGTTGTTGGGGCCAAGGGGTAGCCAACTGCTGCTGCTCGCTGTTTTGGCGGCGGCGGATTTCTCGTCGGCGACTGCCTGCGCTGCGCGGGCATAGGTCGCCATGTCATAAAGGCTACCGTCGGGGTTCATGCGTTGCGTTTCAAATGCCTCCCAGCGCTTGAGCCATTTCCAGCCTTTGGGCTTTTGGGTGACCTGTTGACGGCCCCATTCATCGAGTCGGCGCTGAAACTCTGGAAAGGTCGGCGGCTCAGTGCCACGCTGTGTCTCCAAAAAAGTTTGTGAAAACCCTACAACTGCGGTGAGCAAGGCAAAACAAAAAACGACAAAAGACCTCATGAGACGCTTCTTCTTTGGTAACGATGGCTCAAATCTCCTAAGGAAAGCGCAATTCGGCAATAGCCGCTGATGGGCCTAGCCGACAATAAGAATGATTTTGAAGGGGACTATCCGCAATTTTCACAGTGGTTTTTGACACAAGGCGTCGTGTGGCCTGATAAGCTTCCTCCATGATGAAGGCGGTTTTTGAAATCTCATTGTACACCCGTTGCACATGCATTTCGGGCTGCCCTACGCAAATCCAACTATATTTGCCACGCTCAAAAAGGCACTACAAAAAGGATTACGATGTCTGCATTCTTCCCAAATCAAAGATACAACAGCGAGGCTGAACCCGAATTGGGAATTGGAATCGTAACTGAAACGGCAAAGGGCCGTGTCAAAATCCATTTCCCGATCTCTGGTGAAACACGGCTCTATGCCGTGGAGACTGCTCCCTTGAGCAGGGTACGGTTCAAGATCGGGGACACGATTTCAGACCAGGATGGGCGTGTCATCGTCATCGACAGTGTCCACGAGGAGGACGATTTGATCTTGTATGTTGGGCAAGGAAAGACGATTTCTGAGGCCAATTTGGGGAATGTGACCGTTCAGCACGGTGCCGATGACCGCTTGCTGATGGGGGATGTGGATGCGCCATCGCTATTTGCCCTGCGCAGGCGCACGCTTCACAATGACCACGGTCGTCAGATCTCATGGATCAATGGCTTTCTCGGCGGACGCATAGACCTCATCCCGCATCAGCTGTACATCGCGCATGAGGTGAGTGCCCGCTATGCGCCACGTGTCCTCCTCTCAGACGAGGTGGGCCTGGGCAAGACGATCGAGGCCTGCTTGATCGTGCACCGCTTGCGTTTGCTGGGACGCATTTCGAGGGTTTTGATTTTGGTGCCAGAGTCACTTGTGCACCAGTGGTTTGTGGAGTTGTTGCGGCGCTTCAATCTTTGGTTTCATATTTTTGATGAGGAGCGTTGCGCTGCAGCAGAGGGTGGCGCACCAGATGGAAACCCATTCCTCGACGATCAACTGATCATTTGCAGCACGGCTTTTTTGGCGCGTTCGCCGAGGCGGGCTCGGCAGGCGCAGTCTGCGGCTTGGGATATGCTGGTGGTCGATGAGGCGCATCATTTGGAATGGTCTGTGGGGCATGCAAGTCCAGAATATGCCGTGGTCGAAGCTTTGAGCCTGGTGGCAAGCGGATTGCTGCTCCTGACGGCGACACCTGAGCAATTGGGGTTGGAGAGCCATTTTGCACGCTTGCGCTTGCTCGATCCTAGCAGGTATGCCGACTTTGATGCCTTCCAAAATGAGTCGATCCACCATCGAGAGACTGCCGATATTGTGGGGAAACTTGCACTCAACGGGCTCTTAGATGTCGCCGAAACTACATTTCTCACTTCGCTGGTGGGGAGCGAACGCATGCAAACACTGGGCAAGGAAGGCGCTGCCGCACGCGATTTGCTCATACAGGACTTGCTGGATCAACATGGGCCTGGCCGTGTGGTTTTTCGTAACAGGCGGGCAGCAATGACGGGATTTCCGCAACGCATCGTACACCTAGCTCCGATTGCTGTCGATTTGGGAAACAATGCTTCCGCAGAATTTTCGGGCGATGCGCTTGGAAAGGATGTGGCATCTGTGACCTCGGAATTGGCCCTTGGGAATGATCTTTTATTGGAATGGCTCATTGCTTTGATGCAGCAATTGCGTCCGGCAAAGGTGCTGCTCATCTGCAATAGCAAACAAAAAGTGCTCGCTTTGGAGGAGGCTTTGCGGCTGCGCGTAAAGTTTAAGATCGGCGTTTTTCACGAGGACCTTACGCTGGTGCAGCGCGACCGCAATGCCGCTTATTTTTCTGAACCAAGCGGCGCACGCCTGCTTTTGTGCTCCGAAATCGGAAGCGAAGGCCGCAATTTCCAGTTTGCACATCATCTGGTGTTGTTTGATTTGCCCTTGCATCCTGATCTGCTGGAGCAGCGCATCGGGCGCTTGGACCGCATTGGCCAGACCGAAAACATCCAAATTCACGTGCCTTATGTGGTCGGGAGTGCGCAGGAAGCACTTGCGCGCTGGTATCACGCGGGTTTGAATGCCTTTGAAAACAACCTTGAAGGCGGCAACCGCATGGCCGAGGTTTTTGGAGATCGCTTGCAGGCGGTGACGGTGGCGATGCCCGGGGCGGATGCAGAATTGGTGCTCGCAAAGCTGATTGAAGATACCCAGGAATTGTATGCCACGCTCAAGGCGACGCTGGCGGCGGGGCGTGATCGATTGCTGGAAATGAATTCGTTTCGACCAGCGATTGCGGCACAGCTCATCGATGAGATTCGTGCGGCCGATCAGAGTTTGGTTTTGGAGCGTTACATGCTGGATGTGTTTGAGCGATTTGGGATCGATGTCGAAGACCTCGCACCGCGCACCTATTTGCTACATGCCTTGCAAGGGAATGCAGCGGCATTTCCAGCCTTGCCAGACGAGGGCTTGGCGGTCACCTTTGACCGCAAGCGTGCGCTGAGCAGGGAAGAAATGGGTTTTCTCACTTGGGATCACCCCATGGTGACAGGTGCCATTGACCTGGTGCTGGGTTCGGGAACGGGCAGTGCAAGTTTTGGCCTACTCAGGGGCCCAGGTGCGCCTGCGATGCTCTTGGAGGTGCTTTTTGTGCTGGAAACAGCAGGGGCTGCCCACCGTGGCGTCGATCGATTTTTGCCCAATACGCCGCTGCGGGTCGTGATCGACCATGCCGGCGACGACGTCACCGCCTTGTATCCCGTCGAGGTCTTGGATCAGCAACTGCGGGCAGGGAACATCGATGATTTGCTGGAGAATGAGCTGCTGATGGAAACGATCCTGCCGAATATGCGCGCAGCCGCAACGCAGATCGCAGAGATCAAGGCCAAAACGGAAATCGCCCTTGGGCTGCGCAGGATGCAAACCACGCTGGACCACGAGATCGAGCGCTTGCAAATGCTGCAACGCAAAAACAACCACATTCGACCCGCCGAAATCGAAATTGCGATGGCAGAGCGGGCCAAGCTTGCGACACTGATTCGGGACGCCCGCATCAGACTCGATGCCGTGCAGTTGATTCAGAAGGGGAGTTTTTGAAATTTGAAATTACTGGATGTATGTCCTTGAGCTGTCACCGTTCCCTTTTCACATTCTCCACATCCTTCAAAACCACATCATCCCCGTCCTTCTTATCTCCCAAAACATTGAGATCGACAATGTCCAGCCCCTTCACATCGTCAAAAACGATGGCTGGCCGATAGTCATCTGCCTTGATCTTGATCGTAATATTGCGCATTGTGAGTCCTGCCGCATGGCGCACATAAAATCCCCATGCGGGCAATTCTCCAAACATGGAAAATTCAGGGTATTTTGCAGGCAGCTCGGGGATCGTCCTTAGGCGGGAGATGGGCAGATTGGCATAGGCAAAATTGCCCCTGCCAGGGTAGGTAATCTCGATATTTTCGAGGGTGATGTTTTCGACGGGATGGCCTGGCAGGCCCGTGATCGACGATGGAAAGACATTGTGGAAGAACGGCAGTTCGGGGCCGCGCAATTCGTAGGCATAGTCGCAGCGCTCGAAGGGGACCTCGACTTTCATATTGCGGATCACGACATTCTTCAATGTTCCAGCTGGCCTGTGCTGCTCGCCTAACCGAATGAAAATGGCATTTCCGGTGTTTTGGGCCACGATGTGATCGACTTCAATATTTTCAAGGATGCCGCCATGCATCATTTCGACGGCGATCGCCGAGCGAAATGTGTCATACACCTTGATGTCTTTGATCACGACATTTTTGAATCCGCCGAAGGAGGCGGTGCCAAATTTTACGGCGCTGGCACTGGAGCGGATCGTGCAATGGCTGATGTAGATGCTGTCGCAATATTGGATGGTAGGGTGCTTGTAATAAATGTGGCCGACATAGGATTTCAGGCAAATGCCGTCATCGGCGGAATTGATGTAGCAGTCGGTGATGCGCACCTTCCTACAATCGACAATGTCGATGCCGTCATTGTTCCAATAGGCATCACTTTCGACGCGGATGTTGTCGATCACCAAATTTTCGCAAAGGACGTAGGTCTGCACCCAGCAAGCGGAATTTTGGACGGTGATGTCGGTGACTCTAATGTTGTTGCAATTCATGAATTGTATCACCTGTGGCCGCAGAAACCATTTGGGTCTGCGCTCCTGCAATTCGTAGGCGACACTGTCGATCTTCCCGATGTAAAACAGGCTGTCGATGTTACGGGCGAGTCGGGCACCTTGGCCGTCGAGCACGCCTTTGCCCGTGATCGCAATATTGTCTGCTCCGTAAGCCAGCACGAGTGCTTTGTAGCCCACGCAAGTATTGTTGTGCAGTTGGATGTAGTCTTCGGGATGGGTGCTGCCCAATAAGACGGCATTTTTTTCAAGGTGAAATTCGACGCCAGATTTCAACACCACGCTCCCCGACAGAAAGCGTCCCGCAGGCACGACCACGCGCCCACCACCATCGCTGTAGGCTTGGTCGATGGCAGCTTGGATCGCGGCGGTGTTCAGGGTTTTTCCATCGGCAATTGCGCCTTTGGATACGACATTGTAGTCCTTGGCGAGCAACGAATGCTGCGTCACCCCAAGTATCAAGCATGCAATCACCCAAGCCTTCATAGTCCTTTGCGCCATTTCTAAGCTTCAATAATAGCAAATTATGCGCTGTGTTGGGGCAAAAGCAGAAGGTGGGCCGCAAATGACAATTGGTGTACGACAATTGGTACCTAGACCCTGAGCCATGATTAGCACTTCCTCTGCGTTTTCGATAGTTTTGCAATGAAATGTCGATGCGACCGATCCCCATATTTGCATTGCTGCTGCTGTCCCTCGCAATCAGTTGCAACGCTCCCTTGCCCGAGGCAAGTGATTGCGCTGCATCCACAGCCATCGGGGAATCAGCAAATGCAGGAAACAGTGGCGCTGAAACCGCGACAAGCAATGTCGGCGGGGCCTTGATCGCCACGCGGTTTGCGTCTCTGGAAGCTTTGAAAGCCGTGGTACACATTGGGTATTTTACAAGCGCGGGCGGGGCGGTTTCGGCGGATGAAGTACCCGCCATGATGCGGCTGAGTCATTGCAGCAATGGGCAGAAAATCACGGGGATATTGGCAGCGGGCATCAGCCAAGGTGATATGCTCAAAGCGCAAGGCGGCGGCATGTTGGGGCAGGCAGGCCTGATTTTAGATTCCCCCTTTGCCGTGGTCAACAGGATGGAATTGCAAACCGTCATGCGCCTGGCACGCAGAAGACAGAATTTTTTTGGCGAAGGCGATGCTGCATTTCTCGACTTCGCTGAAACGATGGTCAAGAACATCAATACGCCCGAGTTGGCCTTTTTGGATTCGGCAGATACCTCAGAAAAAGGCTATCTCAATACCTTCAACCACGTCACCGCACAGGCGTTTATCACCTCCTTTTTTTCAGAAGAATTGGCCGATTTTGTGGGTGATGTCCATGAGCGTCACAACTTGCCGGAATTGGTGACGGGTATCTTCAGCGATTCACAATTGGTGGATCAGGTGCAGAATCCGATCGACAACTATGTCGATATTGTGAACAATGAATGGGGGCAAGAACTGGGCAAGCAGCTCAAACTGAAGTACCACATTGCCAAGGAAACCGTTTGGACGGCCGACCTGTTGGCCAATTACCTCAATGATATCCAAGCCTACCTGAGCTGGACGTTGCAAATCGGGTTCAAGCCCTTCAGGCCAGAGGATGAGGTGGTCTTCAGGTTCACGCAAAAGATCAATTATGTGCTGCAAATGCGTGGCATGGAAGGCTGATCGGGTGTACGACAAATTCGGCAATGGAAGCGGGAGCCTCTGGCTCCAACGCTGACGGAATCGCGAGCCTCTGGCTCGCGAATTTATTTAGTTGCCGAATTTGTCGTACACCCAGCTGATCGCAAGCCGATTGCTCCCCGTCATTGCTGCACCTTGCGCAAGAGAAATTTAGAGGCAAGGAATTTACCCGTTGTATCGGGCACTACTTCATACTGGGCTTGGAGCTGCTGCGCATTGTTGATTTTCCATTTCCCCAATTTCTCCACCCAATCCTTATCGACGCGCACCTGCGACAATTCCGTCCCATTCAGGATGGCCTCATTGAGGTTTGCCAAGAGCAGATTGGACTCGGTGAAATCGACTTTGGTCAGATTTGCCCGCTCAAAAATGGTTCCTTGCATATCGACATCGACGATGGTGACCTCATTGAGCATCGCATTGCCTGCCTTGGCCCAGTTGAAGCGCGCTCCATTCAAATTTGCTTTTCGCAATTGTGCACTTCGCAGGTCCATGCCGTTCATATTGGCCCCCCGCAGATCGGCCCCGTTCAATTCTGCCCAGCGTGCATCTGCACGGTTCAGATTGGCAGTACCGATCTGTGCATTGTTCATTTTTGCCCCCCACAAATTGGCCTCCTTCATGTCTGCCCCGCGCAAATTGGCCCCGTTCAGGTCGGCGCCCCTCAAATTGGCCTCTCTCAAATTGGCTCCACTGAGGTCAGCCCCGCGCAAATTGGCATCGCCCAGATCGGCTTGGAAAAATATTGCGCCCTGCTTGATCTTGGCAAATGAGGCAGAATCAATGTGCATGAGCGACAAAGCGAGCAACAATTGCCCTCTTTCGGGACTCAGCCGCGTCCTGGTGAGCGTGTCTCCCGCAAAAGACGCGTAGGGTTTCAGGGAATAACTCAAGGCCACGACCCTTGCAATCGTGGCGTCGCTGAGCGGACCCTGCGGATTTTTTTCCAGCTCGTCATCGACATTGTCCAAGACATTGCCCATCAAAATCACCTGGCTGCTTTTGCGGATCGACTCGATCAATTCCGACTGCTGCCAGATTCTCTGGTCTTGGCTTTGCGTCTGATTTTGAAGCAATTGATTCTGTTGATAGACCATCCAACTGCTCACGGAACCGCCCACGACGATGAAGCTGGCCACCAATATCCAGACGATGGTATAGGAGCGTTGCGCCTGGGCGGTATCATGGGTGGTCGCGCTTTTGCCGATCATCCGCATGAGCAGCGCATTTTTGTTCCAAACGTACAGCAGGCCGATGATGAACAATACAAATGCCAGGCACGCAACGGCACCCACCCAAAAGGAATCGTTTTGTTGGATCAATGGGATGCGCAAAAAGCCCAATCCCCAACCCAATGCCATACCGAGCAGGAAGCCAATGAGAATTTTCCAGAAGCCTTTCATGGGGCTAAGATAACCAAATGCTGAACAACTAGGGGTGCGGTCATGGCTTCTGCCGCGTCAACTTGGCGCTCACAGCTTCCAAGGTTTCTCCCTTGGTTTCTGGCATTTTCAACCTGACCCAGATCAATTGGCCGACCATCATCAAGGCAAAAAATGCAAACACCGCTCCTGCACCAAAGGACGTGAATAGCTCGGGAATCAATGAGGGGATGAGTGCCGCCAAGACCCAGTGCACAGAAGACCCAAAAGACTGCCCTGAGGCACGCAAATGCGTGGGAAACAATTCTGCGATGAATACCCAGATCACAGCACCCTGACCGATGGCGTGGGAGGCGATAAACAGGAAAAAGAAAATCGGCACGGCCAGTCCCTTCCATTCGAGAAAAAAGGCAAGCGCGACC
>JANORP010000086.1:0-86292 GCA_031415375.1 Bacteroidota bacterium
CGATGCCCGGAATCTCCCAAAGGTCGTTGGTGCCGTCTCCATTGGGTGAGAAGCCTGTGGGTACGCGGATCGAGTCTTTGGGCGCGATGGTGTCGGGCGGCGGATTGTAGGCTAGGAAATAGCTCAAGGTGTCGCTGCAACCATTGGCATCCATGAAATAAAAGGTGTAGGTGCCCGAGGCCAATTGATCAAACAGCGCATTGCCATCAAAATTGAGGGCATCCAAGCTGTAGAGATAAGGCGCATTGCCATTGCTGGGCTGCGCCAAGACGATGGTGCCATTGCTCTGCCCGCTGTCGGGGAGAAGGCTGTTGAGGATCCCGTTGTTTTGCAGATCGACGACCGTGATGCGCACATTGTCTGAATCAGCGACGCAAGTGCCATTGTCCACCCGCCAAGAAAAGAGATATTGCCCTCCTACCAGGCCAGAGACCGCCGTGTTGAATTGCAATGGATTGGCAATGGTCGCATTCGAAGGGCCAGCAAGCTGAGTCCAAAGCCCCGTCGCAGCTGCGCCCAAAGTCGCAATGTCGTTGCCTTCCAAGGTCGCAGCATTGCCCAGGCAAATCGTCTGGTCACTGCCGGCGGCCGATACTGGATTGGCATAATTGATGATGGCAACCGTATCGATTTCGACGGGGCAATTGTAGTTGGACACTGTCCAGAGCAATTGATAAACACCCGTTTGCAGGTTGAAGACATTGGAGATATTGAGTGCAGGGGCGGTGAAGATGACGTTGGTGGGGCCGCTGAGCTGTGTCCAATAGCCCGTTGCGCTTGGCTGAATGAGGCTAGGCTCATTGCCGGCCAGCGTGGTGATGCTGCCCAGGCAAAGTGCGATGTCGGGGCCAGCATTGGCGATCACATTGATCGGGACGGTCACCACCACGACATCGGTCGTGGTCGGGCACACGCCATTGCCGATTGCATATTGGAATTGGTTGTAGCCAGGGCTCAGGCCCGTGGCCACCGTGATCGAATCATTGGGCGTGGCGAGGATGCCCGTACCGTTCAAGACCGTCCAGATGCCGCTGCCATTGCCGGGGGAGCCGCCATACAACACCAAAGAGTCTGCATTGCAGTTGAGCACTGTGTCTGGCATCGAGGTCGCCTGAGGCGTATTGGGCACGCGCGTGATCACGACGGTATCGGGCAGGGAGGGACAGCCACCGTAGTTGATGTCCCATACAAAAGTATAGACGCCGATGGCCGTGAGGTTTTGGGCGAAATTGTTGGGGTTGTTGGGGGCAGTGAAGGTCACCGCAGGAGATCCAGGGGGCTGACCGACAATGTTCCATGTGCCGATGGCCGATCCCGGTGGTGCATTTCCCGTCAAAAAATGGGCGGTAGCTGTCTGGCAAATGCTGTCATCGGGCCCAGCATTGGGTGCGAGGGCCATCCAACCATTGGAGCCGACCCCGCCGATCACGGGGTAGCAGCCCCACCAGCGGGTGAGGGTGTCATCGCCACGTCCACAACCGCCCGGCTGGCGCGCCGAAGTCGGGATGCCATCATTCACACCCACACTCGGTCCATCGCCGACATTTCCCGTCCCCCAGGGAGATTCGCCATAGACAAAATGCCGTGAGGGAGTGCAAGCTGGCGCACCAGCCAAGGGCGCAATCTGATAGATGGCCAGTCTGAGATTGGTCGGACGACCATTGCCACCTGTAATCGCCGACCATGGAATCGTCACTTCGAAATGGGCGCCATTTGCCTGGGTGGTATATTGAGGGGAGAGTGAATTTGCCGTTGGTGCAGACCAAACGCCATTGTAGGTGCGGAATTCGTGATATGGGGCATTTTTGAAATAGGCAGCAAAATTGATGCCTCCCATCAGCGAGGTCTCAGGTGACAAGCTGTCGTAGTCATAGGCACGGTTGTCATAGGTGGCCCCAGGATATTCTGCCCGCAGATAAATCACCGAACCCTCGGCATTGTTTCCTCCTATCCTACCGAGATAGACATTGTTGTCGTCCCAAGTGAGGTACCAATTCACGGCACCTGAGAATCCCTGAAATACCTCGTCAGTTTCCCAGTTTGCGCCATTGGTGCCTGGCACGGCACCGAGCGTGACGATGCCGTCGCTTGTATTCACATTGCGCGTGGTGGCGCCCGAGGTCGTGGTTGCCCATATCCACCCGGGCCATCCCAAAAGCGCCCATATCCAAAGTGATCGCGTCAATAGTCTTCGCATTGCCAGTTGCAATTAATTTTCCTTACCAATCCATCCTTTTCCCATCATCCGACGTGGATCATCCCTGGGAAATCTACTAGCTATCAAATATAACAGCTCCAAGCTAAGTGTCAAAATGACACCTACATTGACCCAGACTTCTCAGCATTCTCAAAAGCAACCGAATAAACGCAATCGAAGGCCAAAAAACAAATGCGGTCGCTTTGCGGGGAGGAGTTCGCAATGAGAGATGCGGAATTGACCTGAGTTCTGTATCAAAATCATTTGAGTGTGTAACAAATTGGGGGAGCCCGCGGCATCCTGCCGCAGGGCATAGATCATTTGCCTCCGGCGAAATCAACTAAAATCGCCGATTTTGAGCGTTTTAGGCCGGAGGCAAACGGTCGATCGTCCTTCGGCCCCAGCCTTGCTGCGGGACAGGCAGAGGCCTCGGACTCAGCGATTTTTGTTGATCTCCCCTAGATTGTTACATACACTGATCATTTGATGCATGCCAATTCCGCAGGATGGGCAAAATCTTCAAGGTCGTCTCCTCCAGAACTGAGGCGCCCTTAGGCATCGGGAGGAGGGCGCTGCCGAAGATTGGAGCTTGTCTTTCACAGTCATGAGCGAGCCTTGCGGTCGCCCATGACTGTGCTGTGTTGGATCTGCCAGTTACTTATTGCACGGTGATTTTATGCACCTTCACGCCACTTTGCGTGCGCAGGTGCAGGAAATAAAGGCCCTTGGCATAGTGACTAATGTCGATGCTTTCACGCTGATGGCTTGCGTCGATGTCTAGATCGAGGTGCTGCACCTCTATGCCACGTATATCGCTGATCGAAATTTCGAGGTGTTCCCCGCGCATGTTTTCCAAGACCAAGAAGAATTCACCTCGATTGGGATTGGGATAGACGCTGCTGTTGAGGTCACCGAGGCTGCTGGTCACGGCGGTGAGCACGCTCACTTGCTGTGTCGTCGTGTCGCTGCCGCAATTGTTGCTGGCGATCAAGACCACGGTATAGGTGCCAGCGACGGGATATGCAATCGTAAAGCTTGCAGCGCCTTGGGTGCCCGTTTGACCATTGCCAAAATCCCATGTATAAGTCGAGCCATTGGTTGTGGTATTGGTGAATGTAAGTGTTCCGTTGTGGTTGTCCACAAAGGAGAAACTGGCGACGGGATCTGGCACGACGGTCACCGCCATGCTGCCCATGGCGGTTGCGCCACAAGCATCGGTCACGGTCACAGTATATGTGGTATTGCTGGTCGGCGACACAGTGACAGGGTCGGTCGTGCCAGCACCGCTAGACCAGACAAAGGTCAGTGGAGCGATGCCACCGATCGCGTTGGAGGAAAGCAGCGTAGGATCCCCCTCGCAGATCGTCGATGGGAGGGCGTTTGGACTTGCTGCCAAGGTATTGGCAGTCACTGTAACCGTAAAAGCACAAGTGGCCTGCTGCCCTGCGCCGTCGGCAACGGTGTAATTCACTGTCGTGGTGCCCACCACAAAGGTGTCGCCCGAGACGTGACTACTGGTGACAATCGGGGTGCAGTTGTCCAAGGCCAGGGGCGCAGCCCAGGTCACAACTGCACCACCCGCACAGAGATTGGCGACAACCGTCGTATTGGAAGGGCAGGTGATGGATGGCGCGATATTATCGACGACATCCACATTGGCGACACAGGAATCTGAGACGCCATTCACATTGATGACGGCGAGTGTGATTGCCTGGGTACCCAAATCGCTGCAGCCAAAGCTGCCTTGGTTCAACGAAAGGTTAGCGATGCCACAGGCATCGCTGCTACCAGCATCCACAGCAGCTGTCAGCAGGCTTGCGACCCCATTGGCATCCAAGGGGAGCACGATCGTTGCACTGCTGCACACTGCCACGGGAGGCGCACTGCTCAGTAGCACGGTCACTGCGGCAGTATCTTGACAACCAATCCCAGAGGTCGCGGTCGCGATGAAAGTGGTAGGGCCCATGATATTGGTTGCGGTGACGGTATCATTGTTGAGTACTGTCAAGTTTGGACTCGGGTTCCAAGCATAGGCGATCCGCTCAAGACCACCAACGATCGTGATGTCATAGTCCTCTACTTCTCCAAATGCAGATTGGGTCGAGCAGGCATCGATGTCATTCGTCCCTGAATGGTCCATTTCCCGCACCCTGAAGCGTGTGACCCCATTGTATGCAAATGAAGGCACTGTGAATGTAAAACTAGTAGTGATGGGACTTGCACCGAGATTGTCGGTTTCGCCCAGTTTTTCCCCTAGGTCGTTGAGAATGCCATTTTGATCAAAATCGATAAAAGCAGCCAAATCATTGTTGGTAAATGTGCCCGCAGACAGCGTCACGGTATAGGTATCTCCTGCTACCAAAGTCGTCGTCGTCGCGCCCGTAGCCGGGAACAATGTATGATAGGGGGCAACCGCGCCGGCCGTAGCATTGTTGATGGTGCCGAGTTGCACCAAGCCTATGTAGTCGCCAAAGGCCGTGCCGCTGGCATAAGTCGGAATACAATAAGCTGCTGTGGGCAGACCACCTGAGAGGGTGAGGGTGGTATTATCGCCTGCACAGAGTCCTTGCGGCGTGGCTATGGCGCTGATCGAGGCGGCGGGGCCGACACCGACAAAAGCAACAACGGTATCCTTGCAACCATTGCCATCGGTACCGATCACAGTATAATTGGTGGATCCAGCCGGATTGGCGATAACATTGGCGCCTGTGACGCCCGACAATCCTGCTGCGGGTGCCCAGTCAAAAGTGGGCGTGCCAGCGGCTGTGAGCGAGATCGGTGATGAGCCATTGCAGATCGCGGCAGTACTCGGCGTGACGCCGATCAACGGGTTGGAATTGATCACATAGGTGAGGCTCCCTGTGCCCGTGTTGCCACAGGCATCGGTCACACTCACCGTGTAACTGTGCGCGCCGACGGTGTTGTTGCCCACAATTGTAGGCGTAGTCGCGCCTCCACTGCTCCAGAGATATGTGATCGGGGAACCACCAGTCGCATTGGCAGCCAATACATTGCCTACGCCCACACACAAGGGCAGCGAGGCACTGGGGACTGCCGTCGCAAAGGATGCGACTTGGACGACCACCGTAGCCGTGTCGGTGCAACCACCAGGGGTCGTCGCAGCGAAAAGATATGTGGTCGTCGCAGTCACCGCATTTGCAGTGACCGACGGGACATTGCTCGCATTCAAAAACGTCGCCGGTGTCCAGAGATAAGTCAAGGGATTCACCCCACCCGAAATCGTGATCGCATAATCCTCTGTCTCTCCAAAAAGGCTATCGACACAGGCAGGATTTGCAAGCGTAGCCGGATTGGTATTGTAGGCACAGCGCACGCGCATCCTCGTGACGCCGTTGTAGGCTGTGAGTGGAATGAGCACCGCAGGATTGGTATAGGTGGCAGGCAGGGTGCCCAAGAAACCGTTCAGCACCATTTCGGTGGCATCAAAGCGTCCATCATGGTCAAAATCGATCCATACCGCAGCCCCCTCAAGGTCGCCGCCAGTGGTCACCGACAAGGGATAGGAGGTGCCGGCGACCAGCGTCGGGTTGGGGATGGCATAATTGGAGTAACCCGACACGTCGTCACAGGTGCTGCTGCGGTTGATCGTGCCAAAGGTCACATTGCTGATGATGTCAGGGAATGAGCAGTCTGATATCGGCTCGCAATACGTGATCGGAGGCAGCGTACCCGTGCCGAGGAGCGCAGCATTCCCACCAAGACATATCGATGATGGCGTCGCAGTAGCAGCGGCAACGACTGCTGTGGAAACTGTGATGGCAGCGGTCGCAACCTCCCAGCAGCCATTGGCATCATATCCCACCACGCTATAGGTGGTGCTCACGGCAGGCGTGGCCGACACCGATGCACCCGTGACTGCGCTCAAGCCAGTGGCAGGAAGCCAGTTGTAGGTGAGCGCGCCATTGGCGGTCAAGGTGACTGGCGTCGTAGTGGGAATGCAATGAAGCGCTGTCAATGGGGTCACCGTGACGACAGGACGAGGATGCACGACCACGGTGACCTGATTGCTCAAGCCCGTGAGGGGCCCCGCCGCGCAAGTGACCTCCAAAATATAATAATAGGTGCCCGGCAGCAGCGCAGAGACCGTGAGGCTCGTGGTCGTGGCACCCACTGCGCCGACGACATTGGTATAGGGGCCGCCACTGATGGTCGATGACTTCCATTGATAGCTGATACCAGTCCCCGTCGTGGCACCCACCGACGTCATGACCGTCACGTCATTGGGGCAACGGTCGATCACAGCCGGGCTGATCGTGCCAGCGTTGGCGGCGGCGCAGGTGGCCACAGCCACTTCGTCATAACCCATGTCGGGCGTGGTAGTGCCAGCATTGGGGCGCACTTGGGCATCGATGTCGGTCGCCACACCCACGAGCCCCGACACACCTTTTTGTTCCACGTTGGACAACTGACCCGACGAGAGGTTGAGGTGCAAATCGGTATTGCTCACAAAGGGTGGCGCGGTATTGGAGCCCCAGGATTCATTGTCATTGGTCCCCGCAACATTGAGCGTACTGGTATAGGCCCGCAAATTGGTGGCGGGTGCATTGCTGCTGGCAATGAAATTGCCGGGCAGGTACAAATTGGCAGCGCTGGCAGACACGCTCACTTGCGCGATGCCATCTGTGCTGGTATTGCTGCCACAGTAATAGGCGTTGTTGTTGAGTGTGAGATTCATGCCAGCGGTGCCGCCCGAGGGCAGGTACAAAGCGGCATTGAGGATGGCTGTGGTGCCACCCGTGACATTGTTTGCAAAGATATTGTTGCGAATGTCTAGTCCAGAAGCGCTGGTGTTCACAATGCCACAAGCAGCCGACAAGATGGTTCCATTGGGCGTGCCGGGCCGCAGCCCAAAGAGGTTTACCGAGTTGTGATAGATCTGATGGCCAGATCCCTGGAGGCGCATCCCGAATACCCCAAAGGTCGTGGAGGAGGCTGAGCCACCTGTCATGTCATGGTTCACGTAGGCTATACAATTGGTGCGCACGACATGGTTGGTTCCACCGCCAATGTTGATGCCGTAGGCACCAAAGGTATTGACCGAGGCATTGTACACCCGGTCCACGATGTTTCTCTCTACGAGGCAAGCATTTCCCGCTATAGCGACCTCACAGATGCTGATCGCCGCAATCTGCGAGTCCACAAATCCCTCTAGATTGCGGATCGTGTTGCCAGCGACGGTGGCGCTGCCGAAACCAGAGACTTGGATGCCCCTTGCATAGACCGTGGTAGCATTGCCCGCTGTAGCAGCGCCGATTACATTGTTGGTGATCGAGGTTCCGGTCGCTACCGTCGTTGCCGATCCTTGCACCGAGATCGCACGCGCGCAGGCGTCGATTTGATTGTTGGTGGCTGTAAATGTGAGACAGGTCACCCCGGTGCCCACGGCCGTCGAGACAGATGTGATCGCACTTGGATCAGCCGTATTGGAGACTGTAGAGGCTCCTCCAGCGACGAGGATCCCAAAGCTCGTGAACTCAGCACCCGTCGTGCTATTGAATCCAAGCACATTGCGACCTGTGGCGCTGCCATTGAGGATGCAATTGGTCACGGTGACGTTGTCGCTGCTCGTGACCAGTGTCGAGAGCGCAACCCTGATCACAGACGTGAATGCAGTGCCATTGGCAGCCGTATTGGTGAATGTAAGATTGCGATTGGTGCCGATGCTATTGGGATTGTCGCCGTTGATGACAATGTTGTCGGCACCATTCAGTTCCATGAGCCCTCTACCTATGGCAGAGGCGCCGGTCACGACGACACCATCGATCACAGGTTGGATCAAGATCCCGATATAGGAGGCTGCACCAGCGCCCGAACCGTGGAGCAACGCCGTACCAGGCTCGACGTAGCTTGACGTAATGTTGATGGTGATCAATCCCTGATGTGTGCCAGCATTCACGGCAGCAAAAGCAGCTGTGAGGCTAGGATAGGCACCTACAAGCGTACCTGCGGTCGCAGTGAGCGAGATTTGTGCATGCAACGTGCCACCCATGAGCAATGCTCCAAGCAAAAAGCGCATCAGGAAAAGATTTGCACAGAAATTTTTCATAGGAAAGTGGCTATCATGAGCCTTCTTGGATATGTCCCAATCGAGTGGATTCAACTTTGGCCCTTAAATCTACGGATGATACGCGATCCATCCAAAGCTGGAAATTGATGACTGCCCATGATGTACTTGCCTTCAATCTGCGGGAATTTGGATGCCCCTTTTTTTCAAAAAATTGGGGTCGTGAAACTTCCAGCCACAGGTGGCCATGATGTCCTGGTCCATCCAAGAATACGAGATGCCCACAATTAGGATTTGCAGACAGTTTGCTGACCACTGCGTGAAAGGTGAATCGGCTACTACTTGCAGGAGCCATGATTCAGATTCACCTCAATCAAAAATCGGCAAATCGACTGTTGATCAGCCTCCAAACGCTGTCGAAGTCTGCATGACTTGTTTAAATTGCACGTATCAGGAACTGTGGTTTACAAAAATCTAGATTGACGGCATCGTTCTTCAGCCTAGCTACCAAAGCAGCCCGGCAACATTACCACAGAGCAGGATCTCTAGAGCTGTGGGAAAAATATTTCCAGCCATGTTTTACCCCCAACGACAAGCTAAATACTGAGGACTCCGACTTGTCATTTCCGAGCAAAACCTAAAATTACAGCCCCCAAAGGCGCTCTACGACCAGGCACCTGCCCACGTAGGCTGCACCAATGTTAGGGCTGGAAGGTTGGCCTTTGACGAAATGAACGTAACATGAACGAGGGATCAAGGAATTTTCAAAATTTTCTTCTATTTTTACTGCGAATCATTTTTTGGCGGTAGGCCAGCAGTAGGAATTAGAATTTGGAAATCAAAGTGTTCACCATTCAGAGCGTATGCTTGGATGCAGGCTATCCTGTAACATCCACCCATTGCGTGTGCATCACGGGTACCTACCGTCTTGTTTCTATTGATAATTCACCAATGTTAGATTCATATTCGGATCAATTCTCACATTACACAGTATGAGTAAATTTTACAACTTTCGACGATTCTCTTGCCGAACAGCATTTCTGATGCTGCTCACGGTGGCGATGAGCGGGCTCCTCGGGAACCAGGCCTATGGCCAGTTGCCGATGACTAGGAGCGTGTTCTCGGCCGCCTACACACCGATCACGGTATTGGGTGGAGCTACTGCTTCCACGATCCCGACCTTAAGTGACGACGGTACACAAACGGCGATTCCTATCGGATTCACGTTCAACTACCTAGGCACCACCTACACCACAGTCGATGCTTGCGCCAATGGCTGGATCAGCTTTAACTCTGCTGCCGCCAACCAATGGACCAACTCCAACCTTTTCACAACTGGCACTCCCAACTTCACGCTCGCTCCTTGGTGGGACGACATGAACACAGGGACCGGGGGTTTGCTCTACCAAACTCAAGGTGTAGTCGGCTCACAAACCTTTACTGTGCAGTGGAATGATGTACTGAGTTATAATGGCTCAGCACGCACCCTGAACTTCCAATGCATTCTGTATGAAGGTACCAACGTGATCGAGTTTCGCTATGGCACGCCGGGTGCTGGCGCATATAGCCAAAGCGAATCTGCCTCGATCGGCATCGAAGGTGCAACTGGTGGCCCAGGCAATTTCTTGGATGCCGTCTCTGGCTCTGCTTTCATCAACCAGTCCTATATGACCACCCACAAGTGGCCTGCCGCACAGATACGCTTCACGCCAGGGGCCCCGACAGCGATTGCTGGTGGCACCTATACCGTGGGTCTTGCGGGCACCTACCCCAACATCTCAGAGGCATTTGCAAACATGAATCACCGTGGCATCACAGGCCCTGTGACGCTGAGCCTCATCAATGCTACCTATGATACTACCCTCGCTGGTGGTGCCAACACGTTCCCGCTGATGCTCGGTCCTGTCACGGGAAATAGCTCGGTGAACACGATCACGATCCAGCCTGCGTCGGGCACATCGACCCTGTCTTACAGAGGGGTAGTCTCAGGCAACGGCGGTAACGTGGGAAGTGCTACTTCATTTGGCACTGCCAATGAGCCGATCATGGCGATTGTGGGTGCTGACTATGTGACGGTGAGAAACCTCAACTTTGTCTCAACAGGCGCTGTAGGGTCCAACCTCGTCGATCGTGGTCTGCTCGTCGCCAATGCCAGCGCTGTCGATGGCTCGACGAATGGTCTCTATGAAAACCTCAACGTCACACTACTACGCAACAATACCTCCTCGGTCGGTATCCAACAGATTACATCGACCACGCCCACCAGTGCAGCAGGTGCCAACTCGACCAACAATTACCGCAACCTCACGATCAGCAATGTCTATTCAGGCATCTATCTGCTGGGAGCGGCTGCTTTCCCTGACCTCAGTTGCCAGATCGGCAACTCCTCCCCTACGGCATTCAATGCCATCGGTGGTGCCACGGCTTTTGACATCGGAAACGGAACAACCGCCACGCAAAACTTTGGCATCCGTATCGCTTCGCAAAGCGGTGCCAAGGTCTTCAACAACGCTGTGCGCAACGTTTCCGCACAGACGACTACCGACGGTATCTTGTGCGAATTGGGCCAAGGCACCAACGAGATCTACATGAACAAGATCACTGCTGTGCGCAACAACGCCACAGGCTCCACCGCAGGCGCTAGCGGCATCCGCGCCAACCTCGCAACCACGGGTACACACGAACTCAGGGTTTACAACAACTTCGTGAGCGATGTGAGCAGCGGCTACACGGGTGCAGCCACGGCTACCCGCATTGCCAGAGGCATCTTCTTGCAGAGTGCAGGCAGTGGTGTAGCTACCGAAACCATCAATGTGGACGCCAACAACGTGCGCATCGACGGCACCCTGTTCCCCAACGGCAGCAATGCTTGCTTGGAGATCGGAACCGCATCGGGTCCGGTGATCAACGTGAGAAACAACGTATTGTCCAATTACACGGGTGCTCAAACAGGTGTCGCTACACACAATGCCTGGTTTAGCACATCGGCTACAGCAACCGGCAATACCGGCTCTGCATCCAACTACAACGACCTGTATGTCTCCAACGCCACCAACGGTTTCACCGGCACTGGTGCTGCGACCACTTATGCTACCCTCGCCAACTGGCAAGCAGCTATGGTCGGCATGGACGCCAACTCGGTTGTCACAGATCCTACCTACCTGAGCGCCTCTGATTTGCACGTGACAGGCAGCGGCCTCAACAACGTGGGTAACCTCACAGGCTCAGCATGGGTCACTGTCGATATCGACAATGCCGCCCGCTCTGTGGGTACGCCAGACATCGGTGCCGACGAGTTTGCACCGTCGATCATCGACATGCAGGCCCAGGCACTCACTGCGCCACTCACCACGGGCTGCTACACTTCTACACAACCCGTGATTGTATCGATCAAGAACAATTCACCTGTCACCATCGACTTCTCACTGAACCCGACCACTGTGACGGTAAACGTGACAGGAGCGATCACCACTACGCTTACTGTGGTCGTGAACACTGGCACCCTCGCCGCTGGCGCGAACCAAGCAGTTGCGATGGGCAACGTGAACATGAGCGCCTTGGGTACCTATACCTTCAACGGCAATACTGCTGTGACTGGCGATGGTGTACCTGGCAACAATGCCTTTACCGCAGTCAACATTACCATCTCTGCTGGCACCGTGAGCTCCAACCTCGCCTCGATCTGCGCAGGTGGCTCAGTGACCCTGACCGCTACAGGCAACAGTGGCACGATTCAGTGGCAAAGCAGCACCAATGGTGGCACGACCTGGGTCAACGAAACGGGGCTTGGCAACACGGCATCGCCTTACACCGCGACACCTGCTGACACCGCTTTGTTCCGCATACTGGTTTGCGGCACGTTTGCCTCTACCACGACCAACGTGAACGTGAGCGCGGTGGTTACACCCACCGTGATCGGCGACACCATTTGCGGGATTGGCACGCCAACCCTCTCAGCGAGCGGCTCCCCGACGATCAACTGGTACACTGCAATGATCGGTGGCAGCCCTGTCGCCACTGGCGCGACTTACAGCCCTGTAATCTCTGCGACCACCACATATTATGCAGAAGCCGTCAATGGCGGTGGCATTACATCGGTCGGTATCCCCAACAATATTGTAGCGCCTGGTGGCCAACAAGCCTCTACCAACTACACCATTTTTGATGTCTTCTCGAATGCAAGCTTGGTAGGTGTCTATGTCTATCCCGGTGCTGCAGGTACAGCTATCATGGAACTGCGCGACAATGCTGGCGCCTTGATTACAACCAGCACCCTCACGGTCACTGCTGGCGATGTGAACAACCGTACATATTTCCCATTGGGCTGGAACTTGACGATCGGCACAGGTTTCCGCCTGCAACAAGGTACAGGTTCTGTACCCATGTTCCGCAGCGCGACCAACGTGGCCTATCCTTACACCATCCCTGGTGTGATCTCGATCACAGGTAGCGCCGCTGGTGCAAGCTTTATGTACTGGGGCTATGACTGGCAGATCTTGACAGGCTGCCCCGGCCCACGTGTTGCAGTGACTGCAACCGTCAATCCAGCTCCTGCTGTCACGATTGCAACTTCATCTGCAATCTCCTGCAGCAGCGATCCTGTGAACCTCGTCGCCTCCAGCGCCAACTTAGGCTATACCTATAACTGGACTCCAGGCCTGAGCTTGAACACGACCACCAATGACTCCGTCATTGCAACGCCTGCTGTCACCACCAGCTATATCGTGACAGCGACAGACTCTGTCACGGGTTGTGTCGCCAAAGACACCGCTACTGTCCAGTTTGTCCTCAAACCGCTTGTCACTGCAAGTGTCACACCAGACACCATCTGTGCTGGCGACTCGATCAGCTTGGCATCTACTGCTGCCCCTGTTGCCTTCCAAATCGGTACCGGTACGATCGTCAATTCGACGACTTCCTATCCTGCACCTTATGGCAACTTCTACTGGGGATCACGCCACCAGATGCTCATCTTGGCCTCTGAACTCCAAGCACAAGGCATCAGCGCTGGCAACTTGACCTCGATGGCATTCAACGTGACAGCTGCTTACGCAGGTGCCCCGCTTGAGAACCTTGAAATCAAGCTGGCACTTACATCTGCAACCTCGGTGCCTGCATTCATTGCTCCAGTGTTTACCTCAGTGTTTACAGCAGCAACTTACACACCTGCCCCTGGTATCAATCCCCACGTGTTTGGTCCTGTATTCTTCTGGGATGGTGTCTCCAACCTGTTGGTGGAAACTTGCCACAACAACTCTGCCTTCACCACGAATGCCGTGGTGGAGCAAACGACGACCCCATTTGTATCCTCTGTATGGTTGCGTCAAGACGCAGCTGGTACGTGCGGTAGCAACACCGTCACCGGCTCACTCACGCAACGCCCCAACATGTATTTCACAGGCAACAAAGCCTATGGCTACGCTTGGGCCCCGACTGCTACTTTGGTAGCCCCGACTGCAGCCGCCACCATGGGTGCCCCGACTGTGACGACTGACTTCGTGGTCAGCTACCTTGATAGCGCCTCGGGCTGTATCGGCGTCGATACCACAACGGTACTCGCCAATCCGCTTCCAGTCGTGAACTTGGGTCCAGATGCCAACTTCTGCGGTACCTCAACCACTTTGGACGCTGGCAATGCTGGTGCAAGCTTCTTGTGGAGCACACTTGACACCACACAGACGGTCGGCGCCAACACTGCCGGCTCCTATGATGTACAGGTAATCGATAGCCTCGGTTGCAGCAACACCGACACGATCGCCATCACATTCTCACCCAACCCTGTGGTGAATCTTGGTGCTGACACCTCGTTCTGTGCTGGTGGTTCATTGACCTTGGATGCTGGCATCACGTCTGCTACCTACCTCTGGACGACGACTGCAATCACGCAGTCCATTCTTGTCAACGCAACTGGCACGTACGGTGTCCAAGTGACCGACGCTAACCTCTGCGTAGGTGCTGACTCGATCACCGTGACCGTGAATGCACTGCCAAACGTGAACCTCACGCTGACAGTTGACAGCCTCTGCTCTGTGCAAACCACACCTACTGCCTTGACCGGTGGTTTGCCTGCTGGTGGCACCTTCACTGGCCCTGGCGTCGCCGCTGGTGGCTTTACCCCATCTGTTGCTGGCATTGGTACCCACACGGTCACCTATTCCTTCACGGATGCCAATGGTTGCTCCAACACCGATACTGGCGTCATCGTCGTGTATCTCTGCGTGGGCATCGAAGACGCCCTGAACTCCTTCCCATTGGGATTGTATCCTAACCCGAACTCTGGCCGCTTTACTTTCACCGTTCCGATGGATGTGAATGCCGATGTAAGGTATGAGATTGCCGACGCACGTGGCGTGGTCGTGCTGCGCGAAACGAGCAGCCAACCAAGCGGTATCTATAAGCAAGAAGTGAATTTTGCCGACTTCAGCGCAGGTGTATATACCTTGCGTGTGAGTGTCGATGGCAAAACCGCACTCAAGCGCTTTGTGGTACAACGCTAATCGCACGATTTGAATTGTCCAAAGGGCTGCACCGCAAGGTGCAGCCCTTTGTGTTTTGATGAAGGGCTAGGATGCTTCTGCCTATCCATTTTTGCAATGCATGCCCCATCCAAAAAATTGCTTATTTTGTACTTTTCTCGGATACGTCAAAGACAAGGAGCGACGATGCAGCAGATATTCAAGGATGCCGACCTACAAATGCAGTTTGAACGCGATGGGTATATCGTCTTGGACTTGCTCGGGGACGACGATGTGGCTCACCTCAGGGACTACTATGCACAGCATACACCCGTCGAGAAGCCGAGCTACGGCTTTCACGTGAGTCTCGATGACAAAGACCGCGCCCAATCGATGGCAGCAACCGAAGAGCTCTACCGAGTCCTCACCCCCCGTGTCGCCGACTTTTTCCAAGACTTCAAGATTTTCACGGCGAGTTACGTTGTCAAGGAAACCAATCCCAAGGGTGTCGTGCCGCCCCACCAAGATTGGACTTTTGTGGATGAAAGCCAATATTGGTCGGGTACTTTGTGGACGCCGCTCGTCGATGTCGATATGGACAATGGTTGCCTGGGCGTCATCAAAGGCAGCCACAAATTTTTCAATTGGCCCCGCTGCTCGCCGAGCCCGCAGTTCAAGACCCCGCTGGGCGAACACATGTTCACCATCTTTCCTTACTTGCAACTCGTGCCGATGAAGGCTGGGCAATCCATCCTTTTTGACAACCGCACCATCCACGGCAGCCCCCCCAATACCACCGAGACCACGCGCCTCGCAGCTGGCATTGGCATCACCCACAAGGATGCACAGCTATTTCACCACTATCTCCAACCCAATACCAGTCCCGAGACGATCGAGGTCTTTGCAATCACCCGCGACTTTTTCCTGCACTACAACAATGGCGGCTTGAGTGACCTCCACAACATTGGTGGCACCATCGAGGGTTGGGAAAGCGTGGCAAAATACCCTGTTTCCCTCCCGAAATTCACTGTTGAGGAAATGCAAAACTTCATCAAAAGCCATCCTGGCAATGTGATGAATGTCGAGCTCATCGAGAAGTTGGCCCGCCTCTTCAACTACAACCTTGATGGCTCCAAAAAGGAGGAACCCAAAGCTGAAGTGCCACCGCCACTGCCAGCAATTCCAGTCAGCGAACCGAAACGCAGCTTTTTCAGTCGCCTATTTTCCCGCAAATGATCACTGCTGCCCACCGCGCCCAGCTCTTCCAAGACCCTGAAAAGCACCATGCCTTTGAGCGTGACGGTTATGTCGTGCTCGATTTTTTCCAACCAGAGGAAATTGCGCACATGCTAGCGCTATTTGAAGGCCTTCGGCCCGAGGGACTTAAGGGGTTTTACACGACCACATTCGACAACAGCCCAGATTACCGCACCCAGGTCGATACCGCCTTGCGGGCCATCTTTTCACGACCCGTCACGCAGTATTATCAGCATTTCAAGTACTTTTTTTCTTCCTATATCGTCAAGGCACCCGATCCCAAGAGCGAGCTCATCTTGCACCAAGACATGACATTGGTCGATGAGGCCAAGTTTGCAGGGATGAATATCTGGGCGCCGCTCGTGGATCTCACGATGGAAAATGGCCCGATTTATGTCTTACCAGGCAGCCATCGGCTACTCCCAAGCTATCGCGGCTCGTCATTGCCCGATATTTACGATGGCCTTTCAAAGGAAGTCATTTCTGTCATGACGCCATTGCTCCTCAAAGCAGGCCAAGCCGTCGCTTTTGACCAGAGCCTGCTCCATTATTCCCCTGCGAATCAATCCGAAGCCGAACGCATCGTCGTGAACACCTTCATTTCCAATGAAAAAGCCCAGATCCGCATCTGCTGGCACGACAAGGAAAATGCGCCCGATCAAGTCGAGATTTTTGAGCAAGCAGACGATTTCCTCATTCACTACACCAATTTTGGCACCGATATCTTTAGCCGCCCCAGCATCGGCCAGAGCTTGGGCTACTTCGATTATGCATTCCCAAAATTGACGCTCGCGCAATTGGAGACGCGATATGGCAAGACCGAAATCGGTCGCAAGCCGCAACCCTCATCCATCTTGCCCGCACCCCCTGTCTTCCTGAACCGCGACCACCAATCGCAGTTCGAGACAGAGGGATATGTACAAATCGAATTGCTGAAACCCGAAGATATTGCGGCGCTGCGAGGGATTTATGCAGCATACTTCCCTGATTCGCCGCAAGCCTTTCACTCCAGCAGCTACCTGCACGATTTTGCGCTCAAAAAGGAAATGAGCGATGCCATCCAAGCGGTGATGCAACCGCGTCTAGACGCCGTTTTTCACCGCTTCAGCTGCTTTGGATCGGCCTTTCTGACCAAAAATACGGGCAAGAGTAGCACCATGCCCATGCACCAAGACTGGACCATCGTCGATGAGCAGCAGTTTGTGGCTGTGAATATCTGGACGCCATTGCAAGACGCCGATGCCCACAATGGCAGCCTGCAAGTCTTGCGCGGCAGCCATCGCTACTTTCCTGTATTGCGCTGCCCGACAATCCCCTTTTTCTTTGAGGAATACAAAAACGAAATCGCGCAAAGCCTAACGCAACTAGAGGTGCGTGCCGGGCAAGCGGTGGTGCTCAACCAAGCGCTCATTCACGCGAGCCCACCCAATATGAGTGCGCAGGTGCGCCTCGCGATCACGACGGGCATCAAGACAGCAGGCGCCCCGATGCGTTTCCACTACGCCTCTGCACCAGAAGAATTGGAAGTCTTCGCCATGGACGAAGATTTTTTGCTCGCCTTCGATGACTTTTACAAAGACATCTACGAGCGGCCCAAAATCGGAGCCTCACGAGGGACCATCCCGTTTGTGCAGCAAAACCCCGGGCGAGACGCGATCCTGAAACATATCCATGCCAGCGGTGCGGTACCTACCTCAGCCCAAACGGGCCGAGCGCCTGAGCCCGTCGCGGTAAAAGCGGGATTTTGGAAGCGATTGTTTGGTCGCTAACTTTGATGTTTGATGCAAGATAGCTATCTTATGGCAAACAACATAATTGCGCTATGAAGAAACACATTCTCGCCTTTGCATTTGCTTGCCTACTTTGCCTTCCTGCATTTTCCCAAACCTGCGCCTCGCCCTTTGCTGCGGGAACTGTGCAATTTACGGAGATCTGCACACCGACAGGAGCAGACAATTATTCGATCATTGTAACGGCGACATCAGACTCCGCGTTGCAAGTCCAAGGGCTCTGGAGAGAACAACAGCCCCTCACCGCAGATGTGGATTGCAATACACAGACATTCACGATTCCACGGCAATTTTTGTTGGTTGGCTATGAAATCCAAGGTCGGGGAGACATCTCAGGCAACAATGTCCAAGTATTTTATGGCGTGCATGAAACGACCAACGGTAACCTGGTCGATTCCTGTGCTGGAAATTACCAAGCTGTGATCGTAGGCACACGCGCGCCTGTACAATCTCAGCTGATCGTGTACCCCAATCCAGCAAGCTCACAGGTCCACATCCGCTGGACGGGACTCCTTGCCGGTACCTCGATCTGCAATTACCGTATCGTCGATCTGCAAGGTCGTGTGATCATTGAGGGCAGCTTGGATGCAAAGATGGAAGCCAAGGTGGAACTCAAAGCGTTTTCAAAAGGCATATACCGCGTCGTGGTGATAGCTAGCCATGAAGGAACACTTACAAGCCATGTGCTTGTTGTCCAATAAATTGTTTGAGATGCGGCCACTACGACGGCATTCGATGAAGGTTGAAAAAACATGCAGAAAATGAATGCTTCGAGTGCGAGGAGGAGCTTTTTGGCATCGTAGTTGCTTACTTGTACCCAAATCGTTAAGTCATTTACACCCACTAAATTCGTAAGTACATGAAAAAAATCCTACTCGTCCTCGTAACACTTGTAGCCTACTGCGCAAGCTATTCCCAAACCTGCAGCGCACCGTTTGTGGAAAATCCCGCTTCCTTGACAGAATCTTGTAACCTATCAGGTGCCGATGCTTATGCAATAAGCGTGGTTGCAGCCTCTGATAGCACGCTCGCGATTACAGGATTCTACCGTGAGCCCGGCACCGTTATTGCAGACATTGATTGCAATACACAAACGTTTACGATTGCTGCGCAGTCGATTTCCAACAATTTCTACATGACTGGCATGGGTGGTATGAATGGCCAATTGGTGGGTTTCACCTATGACGTTTACAGTGCCCTTGACTCAACCCTACTAGAGACCTGCACGAGTGGCTATGTGGTGACTGCTGTGGGCTTGCCTTCAGAAAAGCATGATACACGCCTCTACCTCTATCCCAACCCTGCAAGGGAAAGTGCAACACTGCGCATCGATGGTTTGGGCACAACGGAAGATCAGTGGACCTATCAAGTTCTAGACCTGCAGGGCCGTGCAATTGCCAAGGGCGTGGTGAACGATCAATGGACAGCCATCATCGACCTTAGTGGCCTCGCACAAGGCATGTACCATGTGGTCGTGCAAAGCAGCGATGCCCAACTGGCTAGCAAGGCCTTGATGGTGCAATAAACCCATCTTATTCCACGATCGGCGTCGATTCACCTTGCTTTAGGCCAGGCCAAATCGGCGCTTGTCGTTGGCTGCGATCGTGGTCGTTGATTTGAATGCATTCCTGACTGCTTCAAAATCTGTTTCAGATAATTTCCCGACCACGATCGTAGGGCTGTCTGAAACTTTTTCAAGCAGCGCGACGCAATCCTTCTCAAAAAATTGCGTGCAGTCCACAAATGAATCGTGGCTGAGAAAGTCATAGTCGGCAGCCTTGATGGGGATATGCCAACTCCGAATCATCGGGTCACGAAAAATGTGGGGATTGATTTGGCTATTGATCAGGAGGAATCCAAACACGATTTTGTCCTTGGTTGCTCCCAACACAACGAAAAACTTGATCTTGGGGGGATGGGTATCCGTGACATGGGTACGAATCACGACGCCTCGCTCAAGCAACGCGCGCTCGGAGAATTCTTTTCGCAACGCATCAGGGAAAAAATCACTCAGAGCCATTTCAGTGCCGCCTCGGCCTCGTCTATTTCTCTGATATAGTCCATCATCTCTGGGGAGGCATGGGCTTCTTGTGCAATGTCGAGTAGCGCAATCTCATTGTTGATGGTGGCATGGGTCCAGGCCTCACCATGCGATTTTATGGACAATTGCTCAAATGTCAATCGCTTGTTATCTGCAATGGATCGATTGATGCAATCGATTTCCGAGGCCGATAGGTAGTCTTTGTCGGGGATACGCTTGGGAATGATCACATAAGCCCTAGCCTCCAACAACAAGCGGTCTTCATCTGGGATGCGCGCGGCATCTTCCCGGAAGACTTTGAGCAGGTCATAGGTACGTGATGGTACCGGGCCATCTTTCATGGCGATATATTGGTCGCCCAATATCGTGCGGCCATAGGTTGCCAAGTGCTCGCGGTCGGCGAAGTAGAAAATCTTGAAGATTTTATGGAAATCGGCTGTCTCGAGCTGGTTGGCGACCAACAGCACTGCATTCAGTATTTTTTTCTGGTTCCACATCCTTCGCCTTCCTTTCCGACAAAATTAATAGTTTTTTGCGGGAACTTCAAGTCCTATCTCAATTTTTCTTTCTACAGGCCCGTCCTAGGAAGATGTATCGCCGATCGATGGTACGAGCCACCGCCATCTTACGACAAGAATCATGTTCCCTGATCCCCCAAGAATCGTTATCTTTGAGCAAGTCCATCGATCGTATGGGCGCAATTATTTTGCGATAGAATATGGTACAGGCAGTATTCAGGGACATTGAAACACAGCGTCAATTTGACGTAGATGGCTACGTCCATCTTCAGCACTTTCTAAGTACCGAGGAGGTCGAAGCCCTCAAAGCAGCCTATTTCGAGCTGCTCCCTGAGAGTGGTGGTGCAATGTCGGGCGACGAGACCGACTTCAAAAACGAGAATGCGATCACCTACGATTTCACGTTCATTGACCGCAATTGGGAGTATAAACAAAAGGTGTTTGACCGCATTTTTGCGGCTTTTGAGGCTCATTTCGAGCCGATCCTTGCCGACTACACACCCATCATTGCCAATTTTATTCGCAAAGAAGCCGATGGTGGCGAGGTGCCACTGCATCAAAATTGGGCCTTTGTCGATGAGATGAAATACACCTCGGTCTCGATCTGGGTACCCCTTGTGGACAGCAATCGCGACAATGGCACCCTAGAGATCACTCCCGGAAGCCACAAGCGCTTTGGGCGATTCCGAGGACCCATGGTGCCTTGGGAACTCGACCATATCAAGGAAGACATCATCCGCGATTTCATGGTGCCCATGAATGCGACCGCTGGCGACGCCGTGATCCTCGACGACAGCGTCATCCACTACAGCAATATCAACACGACACAAGGCCTGCGCCTCACGATCCAACTGATCTTGGTGCCCAAAAATACAACGAGCATCCACTACCACCTCGACCGTGGCGTAAGCACAGACGAGGTGCGCGTACTGGAAGTTGACCGTGATTTCTATATGAAATTTCACCCTTGGAAACGACCTGAGGGCAAGGAAGTCGGCAAGCGCAACGTGAAACTGCGCTATATCGACAGGGCAGAATTTGAAGCACGCTTGCATGGGCCTGAATTTTCCACAATGCCTGACATTGTGGAGGAGGCAGCGACCATGCCCGTGCAGGCAGAATCCGTCGCGCCATCGCAGCAGGCTGTAGCCGCGGCAGCGCCACTAGGTTTACTGGGCCGTCTCAAGCGCATTTTTTCATGATGTATGACCTCATCCGCGATCCCGATCTGCGTGCGCAATTGGCACGCGATGGATATGTGACGCTTCCATTTTTGGAAGAGGCCGATCTTGTGATCCTGCGCCAGCTATTTGAGGAAGTGCGCGCCAAAGTCGCCCTCCAAGGCTTTGCCACAACGACCACGTCGCCCGATTTGGCGCTCAAGAAGGGCATGTTTGAGCGAATCCAGCCATTGTATCAACCCAAGGTCGATGCGCTGTTTGAAGACTACAAAACGCTCGGCGCTAGCTTCTTGCAAAAAGATGCTGGCCCATCTGGCAGCTTGCCGTTGCACCAAGATTGGACAGTGACAGATGAGGATCATTTTCGCACGTTCACGATTTGGGTGCCGCTCGAGGATTGCGGTTTGGAAAATGGCGCCATCCAAATGTTGCCGGGGAGCCACCACTATATGAATCTATTGCGCGGCCCCAATCTGCCGATCGCAATCAAATCGGTCGCCGCGCAATTGGAAACAGGCTTGGTCACCCTTGCACTCAAGGCTGGCGAAGCCCTGATCTTCGATCATAGTGTCCTGCACAAGAGCACGCTCAACACGAGCGGGCGACCACGCATCGCACTCACCTACGGGCTCACACAGCAGGCTGCGCCGCTGCGCTTTTGGTACCATCATCCAGCAGATGCAGCCGACCGATTCGAGCAAATCGCCGTGCCCGACGATTTCTTTTTGCAGTACCATCAAATCGGCAAGCGCCCCACAATCGGTTCCAGCCTAGGCTTTTACCACCAAGACCTCTCCCCTATCACCGCTGCGGAATGCACAGCCATGAAGGCTGAACAAGCCATGCGTCGCCCGCTCCTCCGCGACCTGAGCGCCAAAAATTGCTTGCTCGATCACCCACAATATGCGATCACCAAAAAGTCTGGCTGGAATCGTCAATTGGCCGAGCAGGGCTATGTGCTAATCCCATTGCTCGATGGCGCGCAAATTGCGCATTTGAAGGATTTTTTTGAAGCCCATCAAAAAGAGGTCGTTGATCGTTTCTATGCCAGCGTCCACAATCCCGACACCGATTTCCGCCTGCGGATGGATGCCGAGATTCAAACAATATTGCGGCCTTCCTTGGAGCTGATCTTGGAGGATGCTGAGGCCCTCGGAGGCTCCTTCATTGCCAAACCACGTGGCACGGCAGGCATCTTGCCGCCGCATGCCGACTGGAATATTGTGGATGAGCGCGTTTATCGCAGCTACAATTTATGGATCCCACTCGTGGATACGAGCGTAGAAAATGGCGCTGTGCATGTGATCCCTGGCAGCCACAGTTGGCTGGATGATTTCCGTGGGCCCGGCATCCCCAATCCTTTTGAGTCGCTCAAAGTGGATGTCTGGAATGCCATGCAGGCTTTGGAAATGAAAGCGGGCACGGCCTTGCTGTATGACCATCGCTTGTTGCATGCATCGCCTGTGAACCAGACAGATGCCCTGCGCATTGCTTGTGTCATGGGCGTGAAGCCCAAAGCCGCCCCCATGCGCTACTACCATGGCGATGGGCAGCTTGTGCGGGAATATGCGGCGCATCCGACCTTTTTCATGACACAAAATCCAGAACAAGGGCCAGCTGACTTGCCTTTGCTTGGCGTCGTCACCGATCAGTTTCCCAGCATTTCCGCTTCGGAATTGCGTGCTTACCTGGGCCAGGAGGCTGAGGCTGCCGAGGTCACCGAGGTCACCGAGGTCACCGAGGCTGCCGCAATGCCTGTGCAGCGCGGTTTTTGGGAGACTTATTCCTTGGGAAATATTGTGCGGGAGATCAAGTACCGGCTCAGCGGCAAGAGCTGAGTTTGAGGGATCATGGATTGGAGGGTCTTTTCAAAATGACATACCTCCCATTGAAATTATTGGAGTGTGTAACATTTCAGGGGAGCCCAAGGCCTCTGGCCGTTGGGCTATCGACCCCCGCCTTCTGCGGGACAGGCGTTTGCCTCCGGCAATTGCGTTTTGTAGTTGTTGATATTGAGCCGTTTATGCCAGAGGCAAATGGTCAATTGCCCTGCGGCCCCCGCCTTGCTGCGGGACAGGCAGAGGCCTAGGGCTCAGAATCGACTCATTCGCCTCCCCCAGATTGTTACACACTCAAATTCTTGGGCCAATATTCGCTTCCCCCCGAAAATTCAACGACGAGAGTTCTAAGAGATGCGCATGCATGAGGGGGCATTTATTTTGGGATGATCCCAGGCTTGATTGCGGATGAAAGCTTGGGTAAATTGCCAATATGAACAAACCTTGCCTACTACTATTTGCTTTGTGTTGGTGTGGCTTCCTTGCGAAAGCACAAAACCGTATCGATCGACAACGCGAGAACAGGCTTGCCGTGCAACATGCCCTGCTATTGCATGCAGGGGGTGCGGCTCTGGGTGCGGGTCCGGGCTACGAGTTGCTGCTGTCGTCCCGCAGAGGACTCACGATCGCGCCAGGCTTGTCATTGCCTCTGGTGCATAGCACATGGCACAAGTATTATTCGCCCATTTCGCTCAGCCCGAGTGTCAATGTCATGTGGGGGCGGCGGCATTGGAAAATGGAGCTGTCCACGGAGTACAATTACTTCATCGAGTGGGCCCGCAATCAAGGCGGGACTCTTTCAGCCTACACGATTCATAGTTTGGCGATGATGCCAGGGATACGTCGGCAGACTGCTGGAGGTGGATTGATCCTGCGCGCGAATCTGGGCGCAAAATTGGTGGGAATCGGTGCGCAGCCAGAATTGCTGCCTGCCGCGACTGTGAGCATTGGGTATGCATTTCGCAGCAAGTCTGCAAGCTTGTCCGGCATCCCCCCAAAACCCAAATGGCAATGGGGAAATAGGATTGCAAATAGCAATGCAGACAGTAGTGGACAAAAGACATTTCAGATACAATTCGCCCCCATGGCGGCTATCGGGCTCAATCGGCAATTGCAACATCAACGCAAATTCCCATCACCCTACGAATTCCCGGAATACACTTTCCAATTTCAAACGCGCTGGGCTACCCAATTGGGGGGCATTGCAGACTTGGGAAATGCTGGTGCGATCGCTGGTCTGCGGCTTGGATTGGCCGTCGGACTGCAGCGAATGAGGCTGGATTGGCATTCGAAGGTGCGATTTCAAAACCAAAACGGAGCCTACTACGATGATCACCGCGATACACATATCAATGATCTCCAGCTCACCCTGGGCTTGAGCGCCTGCCTGCGGTTATGCATACCCACTCCGCAACCATGGATTTTTCAAATCGGGATGCTGGGGGGCAAAAATCGTACTCTTGCTCGTGATTCTTGGCAGACATCGCCCAACAGCACGGTTCAGAAGGAAAATCAGGGAATATTGCAATTCGGTTTTGGACCCACGATTTCGATTTCCAAGCAATGTGCTCTCGGAGCATGGCGAATCGAGCCATTTTGGGAGACGCACTGCAGCCTGCGACGCATCTACAGGGAACCCAACCTCTACCAGTGTCGCACATCGGCAGGTGTCCTATTTTGGCTCTGATGGAATCCTGTCTGGGATGCGTTGGTCATGAAGTCCCAAGCCTCCATGACCGACGTTTTCACACAATAAATTCCTTAGCCCCGAGGCGCATTCCACAGCCTCCTGATCGCCACAAAGTGTGAAAACCACACCACTGGTACAACAAAGGCAGCCAACCAATTGAATGGAAAATACAAAACCGCAATGTTGGGCTGCTCAAAAGCGATTTGCTGGAAGGGCGTGGGCACGGCTAGAATGGCGTGAATGACGACATTGAGGACCAAGGCAAGGCAGATAAAATTCCAAGCCAAGAGCACGCGACGACTGAGCTTGCCACGCACAAAGCCCCAATACCATACGATGGGCGCGGTGATGCCTGAGAGGATGTCGAAATTGCGTCCCTCAAAAGTCATGACGTCTGGCACCACCAAATGCACACTCAGCCAAAACAAAACCATTTCCACTGGGATGCGCACCACATGCAGCAGCGTGAGCATGCGCAGGTCGAGGCTGTCGATCCAAGCACGTCCCTTGCTGGTCGCAAATAACAAGATCATCCCGATCAAATTCGGCGGAAAAAGCAGCAAAAACCGGGGTGGCATGGCTGCAGTATCTGTATAAAACCCACGCAGGCCGAATACTGCCTGCACGCTCAGCCACGCAAGCGACAGGCCCAAGACCCATTTGGAATAGTGGCTCGCCCGCCAAAAGAAAAGTAAGGTAAGCACGGTGGTGCCCACAAAGACTATGCTGATATGACTTGGTAAATTTTCCATAAGTGCATGCGTTACATTCATCCCACAAAGGAAAATCTTAGCGCCGACGATGCACTTGCCAAATGACAAGTATTGCTAGCGCGCAATCAATGATGCATCAATTCCCGGCGGATGCGACTCAACGAGCTATCGGTCACCCCCAAGTAGGACGCGATCTGTTTCAAGGGCACATGCTGAAAAATTTCAGGATGGTGTTGCAGCAAGGAGGCGTATCGTGCCTCTGCAGTCTCTGTCACCATCGATAGCATGCGTGCCTTGAGCGCAGCGAAGCCCATTACAAGCCGCGAGCGTCCAAACTCTCGAAACTCGGGCAGGGAATGAAAGAGGTGGTTGAGCTCAGCAAACGTGATGCCGCTCGCCTTGCAAGGTGTGAGGGCTTGGATATTTTCCTGCGAAGGTCTGCGCTGAAAAAAGGAAGAGACCTCAAACACAACTTGTTGCGGGCGATAGATGGCTGTCGTCACCTCAACCCCCTTGGGCGTCAAGGCATACCCACGCATCCACCCTTGCTCCAAAAAAAGGTAGCAGTCACTGAGCTGCCCCTCTCGCAGCAGAAACGCCTCCTTCGCAAACTCCATCGGTCGAAATGCAAGCGCGATTTCAGCGGCGACAGGCGCAGTGATCATGCCCGAGGCAAGGAGAAATCGGATCAATGGGGTATTTTCTTGCATTTTATGTCTCGGGGGAACATGAACTCCGACGACTTTCAAATAAAGGAAGTTCTTTTGAATTTGAGTGAGGGGTGTGCAAAGCATTTCATATAGGCTGGGTCGATGCCCTGCAAATGACTGATCGCAGCACAAACGTCAATTTCCGAACAGTCACGAAAGCCATTTTCTGAATTGCATGCCCAAAAAGTGAATTTTGGCCACCAAACCAACTGGTGGATATCTCTGTAGATAGCACATCCTGCAATTGCAAACCACCCACAAAAAAACCAGAATGGGTAGTCCAATGTTGACAACCAAGTTCCCAGCAAGCCAAAAGGCTTAATTATTGCCCAATTTACTAACAGTCATCCACATTGACCACACATTGTACTAAAACGTATAGAGGAAAGAAGTTATCCACTTATCCACGGGCATAAGTAGATTCCACCAAATGGCCTCAGAGCCTAATTTCATGGCCTGATTCGGTGTTGGGATCATGGAAGGGCGACCAAGCAACGATTGCGGGGTCACATTTCCATTCTGAACAATTACCGCCGCGATCTTACATTGTCCACAAAACATTGATTTTTGAGCAACCGAAGGGATTTTATGCGCGTAAACCGCCTCAGGTACCTCGGTAATTTGTTAAATTCTCATCAACGAAAACATCTCGTATGAAAAGCACGAAGCGTCTGATTTCCGCACCAGTTCTATTGATTTTGCTGGTTTTGCTGGGCTCCAATGCCTGGGCACAGCAAGTCAATGACCTCCTATTGCTGCAATCACTCGAAAACCCGCTCGAAGGCACCATGGTCGATGTGCAAGCGAGCATTCACGATGGCTGGAGGGAAAAAGGCGTCCTTAAAATCAGGAAGCAACAAGATGGAGACGCCCCAGGCTCATTCCGCTCGCTCTATGAATTTGACAAAGCCGGCAACCTGCTCCGCAAGGAAACTGGTGCCAAGACCCAAAGCATCGCCTATGATGCCGATGGCCACTTGCGCAAAGTGAGCAACTTTGAAAACAACAAGCTCGCCAGCGCACAATACTTCTATTATGACCGCAAGGGCCTCCTCAAGAAGTCGGTGCTCAAGTTTGAGACCGATGCCAACGAGATCGAAGGTACCTACGATGTCCAAAATCGCCTCATCCGTGTGCGTCAGTATGCCAAAGGTATCGCCACAAAAACCATCAACATCCAATACACCTACAATGAAGTCGGCGAATTGGTTGCAATGTCTGCACCTGGCCTAAATGCGACCTACCTCTACTCCAATGGGAAACTGAACGAGCTGAAGGAAGAAAAAGTGGGTATGAGCACCCAAACCAATTTCATCTGGAAAGGCAGTGTGCTTCAGGAATGGAAAAAATATGAGGAAAAAGACGGTGACCTCATCCTCGCAGAGACCTTTGCCGTGGACTACAACGCCGCTGGCCTTCCAGCCCGCAACACTGTCAAAGGCCGTGGGCCCAACGTGAAGCCTGTCGTGACCAATGTTTTTTATGATGGATTTGAAGCTGGCTCGATGGCGATGCGTGGCGATGACTGGGACGGCGGCGGCTACGGCTACGGCACCCCTGTGGTGATCACCTGGTCCAATCCAGAAAGTGATACCCGCGTCACCGACAGCATGTATTCCCTCAAGTTGCAACTCAAGCCTGGCGTAGGCCAAGAGATGCCTGAGATCAAAACGATGACGCTGCGCCTCAATCACCAGCTCACCAACAAGGAGATCGGCAATGTCGTGCTGCGCAAAAAAGGCAATACCAACGAGTATTACATTGAGGAGCAACTGCCCTTGATGGAAGGCAGCAATACCATCTTCCTCGACGTGGAGACCCAACTGGGCCACTTTACTTCAGGTGAGCGCTACATCACCTACAAAAACCCCAACCGTGAGATCACCGTCAAAAACCTGCATGTATTGGCCATCGGCATCGATGACTATGTCGATGACAACCTTGACATGACCAGCGCCAACAAAGATGTTCAGTCGATCGTGAGCTCGCTGGAAGGCCAAAAAGGCCGCGTCTTTGGCGAGGTCAGAACCAAGACACTGAGCAACAGCGACGCCACCAAAGCCAATATCGAAGACGCCATCCGTCAGATCAAAGGCAAGGCTGCCAAAGACGACCTCGTGCTCATCTACTTTGCTGGCCATGGTGCTGAAAGCAATGGCAACTTCTACTTGAAGCCCAACGATGTGAAGGCCGATCCAGCTGAGATGGAAGCCTCAAGTGTTGACAACCGTTGGATTCTTGAGGAGATCAGCCGCTACAGCGCGCCGACCCTCTACTTCCTCGACGCCAGCTACCCCACCAAGGGCGATGCAGCAGCCACCTCGATTGGCAACGCCAACATGGATGCTGTCACCACCGACTTTGGCAAGGTCATCGACAGCGACGACGACATCAGGATCTTCGTGAGCAGCACGAGTTCCAAGCAAAAAAGCAACCTCGGTGGCGCCGACAAAGGCAGTGTCTTTACCAGTGCGATGCTTGAGGGCCTCGACGGCAAAGCCGACAAAAACGCCAATGGTTTGGTGACCGTCGAAGAACTCGGCGACTATGTTTCTGACCGTGTGCTCGGCCAGACCAACTGGAAACAAAAGCCAATGGTCGTGAAGCGTGGCATCGGCATGGTGCCACTGTCCAAAGTAAAATGACAATGCGCACGCCTAGCGTGCACTTGTAACATCGGCAGAGGGAGTGTGGGTTGTGAGAAAATGCTCGCACTCAGACTCCCTCTCCCATTTCAGCGGAGCGTGATTGCCCCGTAGATTGTGTGGAATTCGTTTTCCTGAATTATATTTGTTAATGTCCTCGGTATGGACTTGAAATCTGAAAAGGCTATGATGCAAAAAACTGCCCTGATCTGCTTGCTGACCTGCCTCTGTGGGCTAGGGCTGCTGCGTGCGCAAGAAAGGGTCATTTTCAAAGACGATTTCAAAGACAACCATCACGCCTGGACCATGCAAGACGATGAAAAGGCGCATAGCGAGGTCGTCAATGGGCATTATCAGCTAGAGGGCAGGCAGCCCGATGCCGTGTCGATCTTCTTGCTCGATGAGTTGCCACTCAATGCCAGTCAGGATTTCACGATCCAAACCAAACTGATCCAGAAGTTTGGAGCCAAGGAAAATGGCTTTGGTTTTGTCTGGGGCGCTGCCGATGAAAGCAACTACTACGCATTCAACATCAATGCAGCTGGCCAATACCGCGTCGTGCGCTGCAGTCAAAGCAATGTCGAGGAACTCAAACCCTTCACGCAGACCACAGGACTCGTGAAAACCGAGGGAGCAAACAAGTTGAGCCTGCGCACCGTGAGCGGCATGATGTCCTTTTACATCAACGATCAATTTATCTGGAGCCTCCCCAACCGCACTTTTCTCGGCAATCGTGCAGGCTATGTGCTCTATGGCAAAATGGAGGTAGAAGTCAATAGCCTCGAAGTGCTAGAGCTACAAGCCATGCCAGAAATCTTTGCCGAGCAATTTGACGACAACAGCCGTGGATGGGTCGTGACCGCTGCCGACAGCGCCTACATGATGATGGGCAAAGGACGCGTGCGCATGAAAAATCAAAAAGGAGCTGCCCAGACCTATAAGCTCCGCGAAGTCCTCATCAACCCTGAGCGCGACTTTGAGATCGAAGCCCACATGAAACAAGTCACGGGCTCCCAAGAATTTGGATATGGCATCGGCTGGTCCATGAAAGACGATAAGAATGGCTATGCCTTCTTGATCCGTAGCCTGGGTTCATTCTCTGTGCGTCAGATCACCAATGGGCAGGTGAAAACCCTGGTCGATTGGACGCCAAGCAACCAGATGCTGCACCTCCGCGGCACCCCCAACAAGTTGGTGATCCGCAAGACTGGCTTGCGCTACAACTTCTACCTCAACGATATTTGGATGGCCGAAGTGCCATTTACCAATATGACCGGGCAACAGCTGGGATTTGCCCTCGATGGTGAAAACCTTGTAGAGATGGACTATCTCGCCGTGCGCGAAGGTCAGAAAAGTTATGTTCCGCAGCCACCTGTCGTGACCCTGATCACACCGCAAGGCGACGACATCACGGTCGATGCCAAAAGCATACAGTTCAAAGCTGGCATCAAGAGCGACTCCAAGCTCAACGGCGTGAAACTCATGGTGAATGACGAGCAGGTGCAAATCCAGGCCAAGCGCGACCCCGAAGGCAAATTTGATCTCATGATCGACCAAGAGCTCGCCCTCAAACCCGGCTTCAACGACATTCGCCTCATGGCCAAAAACGACGATGGCCTCATCCAGCGTTTTGGACTTCGCATCGCCGTCAAGACACCCGACCAACCCGTGAAGCGATCTGGCAACGACTATGCCCTCTTCATCGCCACCGACAACTATGGTCAGTGGAGCCACCTCGTGAACCCTGTCAATGATTGCCGCACGATCGCCCAAGAACTGGAGACCAACTATGGCTTCAACACCGAGCTCATGATCGACGGCACCCGCAACGACATCCTCAAGAAACTGAAGGAATACGCCCGCAAGATATATGCAGACGGTGATCAGTTGATGATCTTCATCGCTGGGCATGGCAAGTTTGATGAGCTGTTTGGCGAGGGATATGTCGTCTGTACCGACTCCGAAAAGGACGATGAAGGCAACAACACCTACATCCCGCACTCCAACCTGCGCACGATCGTGAACGCCATTCCCTGCAAGCATACCTTTTTGATGATGGATGTATGCTTTGGCGGTACCATCGACCCCTTTATTGCCTCTGGTGGCGGCCACCGTGGCGAAGGCGATCCTGGTGGCGGCAAAGAACTCACCCAAAGCGACTTCATCGCCCGCAAATTGGCGTTCAAGACCCGTCGCTACCTCACCTCGGGCGGCAAAGAGTACGTTCCCGATGGCGTGCCTGGCAATCACTCCCCCTACGCCCGCAAATTTCTCGACGCCCTGCGCAACTATGGAGGCCACGACCGCATCATGACCCTGGCCGAGCTTGTACTCTATTTCGAACGCCTCATTCCAGAGCCACGTTTTGGTGAGTTTGGGGCCAATGAACCAGGGAGCGACTTCTTGTTTATTGCGCGCTAAGAACAAAACCTTTTCGACCGTGACAACCTCCCTCCTTCGCTGCCCCTACTGCCTGCAAGGCGTGCAGAGCTTCCTACGCGATGCCAAGACGAATGTACCGCATTGCCCCAATTGCCGCACCGACATCCCCAAAACCTTTTTGGACAGCGCACTTATGCTGCGCACGATGGTCGGCGTCGTCGGCTTCTCTGGGCATGGCAAGACCGTCTATCTCACATCGCTCTTCTCGACCCTCAAGCGCTTTTCCAACTATTGGAACGGCTACTATTTCAGGAGCCTCGACGACTTCACCCATCGTGTGATCTATGAGCAAGTCCCCCTTTTTGAAAAGGGCGACCTGCCAGAATCCACCCCCGCCAACTTCCCCAATCCAGCCTTGGTGCATTACCATCAGCTGCCCGTGTTTCAAGATGCTTTCGTAGGCTACTACGACACGGCGGGCGAGGTTTTCAATGATGCTACGCAGATCGCAAGGGCTGGCTTTTTTGTCGCCCACTCAGACACCGTGCTCTTCATCGTGAGCATTCCCGACTGCGACTCTGGTGAACTTGATGATCACATGAGTCGCCTCCTTGATACTTATATCAGGGCTGCCGACGACAAACTCAACACCAACATTCGCAATACCCAGCGCTTGGTGGTGATTTTTACAAAATCCGACCTCCCGACGAGCCGGCTCAACGATGAATTGAAAGACTGGCTCTCAAAAGGTGTGGCCGACTACTACGCCATGAACCTGAGCGACAAATTGCTCGATCTAGGCATGTTTTCGATCCGCATCGAAGATTGGTTGCGCGAGGACCTCGGCTGCACCCGCTTTGCCAACATGGCCCGCGACCACTTCATCGAAGTGCGTTATACCATCGTGAGCGCCATGGGCATCACCGACGACGATGATGAAAAACTCAGCCCCCTGCGTGTACTCGACCCCTTCCTCTGGGTCCTTGATTTTGCACGACGCGACAAGAAGATCATCGTCAAACAAAACCTTTTCGAGCGCTTTATGGCATGGGTGAGAACCCGTAAAACTACCAAAATGCTCCCCGTGGGGACGAGATAAGTCGCAAAAACAAAGCCCATGAAAGTCCATCGCTACATCTACACACGGCTCACCAAGGACCTCTCCCCCACAGGTAAAAATGGTTTCCAATCCGCATTTGTGCCCGGCGACCTCATCGCACGCAAAGATGTCTTGGAAATCGAGTCCCATATCCACTTTCCTGAAGGGTTGCAGATCGAAGGACAGTCAGTCGTGTTCTACAAGCAGGTCAAGACCGAGTTGTACATGATTTTGCTCCTTCTACGGCCACTGCCCGATGTCAAGGATGACTTTGGGCGCAGTGGCGCTTTCTTGTGCGAAGGTTTTATTTTGGCAGAAAAGGATTGGCGACCCATCTGGCGAATCTCGGACTTGATCGAACTGGTCACGCCCTATCGTTTTGCATCGCTCGGGCAGCTACTTGCATCAACCGACGTCGATCGCACGACGGGCTTCATTAGCGATCTCACGGTCACAGTTCCGCCAGGATATTGGACCGATGCACTGACATCGTCAGATGACGAGCCCCAAGAAGAATTGCTATTGGCGATGTACCACGTCGCCAAACTGCAAGACAAAGACTTGGCGATCGTCGTCGAAGGACTGCCAGCAGCCGTGACCCATAGGTTAGAAACCTGCGCCATGTTCATGCCCGAGGCCCTGCGTGCACACACTGGATGGGACGATGCATTTGATGGCGGCAAGATTTTCTTTTCCCCACTCCGCATCTTCGGTTATAGCGAGCTATTGCCCACCACCGGGAGACCCGTGGTGTTTCCCGCAGACGGGAGCGCACCCAAATGGCTAGAGGACGGTATGCAGCGTTTTGGAAAACCAAGCGATCCCTTCTCCAACTGGCTATTGGAAGTCTGCGTAAATACTGTACCCCGTGCACGGCTAGATGCAATGTATGCTTTGTCTCAAGCCATGATTTCTGGCAGACCTACCGCCATCGATATGGAAAGTGAGTCCATCTTCGAAATCGTCAACAAAGACGCGATTCGCAAGCTATTCATCCAAGGATTGCTGGTACACATGGAGCTGCCTTGGGCCGAGAAACTTGCTGACCTCACCATGGCCAACCATCAGCTCACCACATGGATGCAGGGATACCTCATCGCTGACCTCACCCATCTACTGGAAGTGAGCATCGTCTCTCAAAATCTGAGACCCGAGGGCATGAAAGACGCCCCTCCAACCAACCTTGTGCGCCAAGGCAGTGCAGCATTGCAGACGCTTGCAACGATGTGGACGCTTGAAATCATCACCCCAGAAATCTTGGATGACATCCCCGAGGATCAAATACCCGAGGTGCTCACCTTGATGCTCGGTAGAGGTTCCCATCAAGACACCCCATTCGCGACAATCGTAAATCATTTTAGGGACTACTTGCACAAGCTTGCCAGAGATCCCAAAATCGCCGAGAACCTGCGTTGCTATGTCGCTGCAAAAGTCCCCGAGGAATATGTAGATTTCAAAGAAGGTATGGCAGCTGTAGCAGTACAATTGGGTGATTATGCCAGTCTGCGCGGCGAACCCACAGATTGGTTGCGCCTGCTAGACCGATGGCTCATTTCTACGGGAGGCAATTCCGAAGTCTGGAAAGCAGCAAAAACACTCGCTAAGACGACCGATCTAGGACGCTACGTCAATCTCAAAGCATTCGCCCTAGGTGAAGCTGCAATTCCTCATGAATTGGAGGGGAATGGCGATGGACGCAAAGGATTCCTAAGATGTCTCATAGAAGTCCATGGGTTCAATGAGCAAAAATTAATCGATATGGATTTTTTTTCAACAGAAGTCAGAGATTCCGGAAGCTCCACGGGCTTCATTGGCAAACTCAAGCGGCTCTTTGGACGGTGATCGAAATCCGAACTCCAACATGGCAATGCCTCTCATTTTTCCGTGCTACTTGTTTGTAGGAAAATCGTCTCGGTTTTAGCCCATTTTCAAAGTGTACCCACTGATGCTCACGCATTGAGCAGCCCTAAACTCTTATCCACAAACCACTAAAATCTCCGATCTATTTCAGTGGCTCTAGAATTTGTAATTCCAAAATCTACTCGCTATTTTTCCGATGTATTGGTCCATCTGGGGCCCTATGTCATCGACCTAAAGCCACCTTATTCTCATGCACGCACCAAGGCAGTATTCTCTTGAAAAGAAACCTCAGCCCAAGACACTAGCGCCAGCTGAGCCCGAACTCAACGGCCCTGTCATGGCTCCCCCTGCCTACACCGCACTCAGCGAGCAGGCAGAGTCGGCCGGTGCAGAGACTGTGCAGCGCAAGCAAGCTCCTGGATCTCAAGAACTTGGCCGATCAGAGGCCCCGCCCCAATTCAAGCTCGCAGCTGGCGCACCCTTCCAGTTCAAATTCAGCCAAGCTCCGCTTCAAATGAAGGCGGGCAATGCCGCAGGTGGTGGCAGTGGCGTAGCCGGCGGGCTACCAGATTCCGTCAAAAGCCAGATGGAGGGCGCTTTTGGCACCAGCTTCGACGATGTAAAGGTAAATGCCAATAGTAGCAAAGCCTCAGAAGTCGGCGCATTGGCTTACGCACAAGGCAACGAAATCCACTTTGCCCCTGGCCAATACAGCCCAGAATCCAAAGGCGGGCAGGAGCTACTTGGCCACGAACTCGCGCACGTCGTGCAGCAGCGCGAGGGCCGTGTGCAAGCCAATGCTGAAATCAATGGCATGGCTGTAAACAATCAGCATCACCTCGAAAACGAGGCCGATCAGTTGGGCGCAAAAGCAGCTGCATTTAGCGGCGGCGGCGCAGTCGCAAAATCTGCAGGAGGCGCGGGATCAGCAGGGCCAGTACAAGCCAAAATGGATCCCAAATCCAAAGATGGAGGCGACAAGAAAGGTGCTGCCGATAAGAAAAAGGACAAGGCTGGACGACAGATCCACCTCAACCCCGACCTACGCAATGCCAGCGATGGTTTTGGCAACGGTGACGGCCCAGATCAGCTTTCACCGCTCTATTTGAACCCAGACCACCGCAATGCCCTCAATGGCTTTGCCGACCCAGAAGCCGAGGTAAGCGACAATAAATTGCACCTCAATGCAGACCAGCGCAATGCTCGCGATGGTTTTGCAGAATTGATCGAGGAAAAGGAAGAAGGTAAAGAAGGCGAAGAAAAAGGAAAAGATGCCAAGGCTGGTGGCGGCGCAGAAGGCGCATCCAGCACCCCAAGCGATGCCAATAGCGCTGAGGCTGGAGGACCAGAAGGGGCAGAATCGGCCGAAGGCGAACTTGAATCGGAAGAAGACAACGCCGAACAAGAGGCAGAAAATGAATCCCTTGAGGCAGATCAGGCAGCTGGTGAGGAAGATGCGCCAGCAGCTGAAACCCAAGATCCTGAAGCCAACTCCTCTGAAGAGGGTGCCGAAGGCGACGACAAACAAAAGGATGGCAAAAAAGCCGGAGGCAAAGATGCCAAGGGCAAAGGTGACGGTGCAGAAGGCGGTGGCGAGGGCAATGGCAGCGGCGTTGTAGGTGCCACAGGCGGTGGCGCAGCAGGCGCTGGTGAAGGCGGCGCGGGGAAAGGGAGCGGCAAAGGTTCTTCAGGTGGCAAAGGTGCAGCAGGCGGGATGCAGCCCATCGAGGTCGCCCCAGAGCAACGTGGCAACTTCGGTGAGGGCGATGAACCCGAGATGATGCTGGTGAATGAAGCAGCATTGGCTGAGTTTGACTCAGGCCAGATTCTCAAGAAAGAAAGCGATGGCTCAGCCCTCGTCTTGTCGGGCAACGTACCTGCATCCCTAGGTGCAGGCGCAGACCAACCTGTGCAGCGCAAGCCCGATCCAGACAAAAAGGTGCCGATCAAAAAACCGGTTCCAAAATCGAAGTCCAAGGAAATGATGGCCGCCAACCGCGAGAAAGCAAAAGCTTACGTCGCAGAGTTTGAGGCCGCTTCAAAATCGCAGATCGCCAGCGTCGAAGCCGCAAAAAGTGGCATCGCTGCCCAGATTCAAGCAGGTGCCAGCGAAGCCAAGTCGGCGATCCAGTCGGCCGCAGCCAGTGAAAAAGCCCGCGTACAAGCAGGCTTTGCAGCCCAAAAAGCCGCATTGAGGGCCGATGCTGCACGCCTGAAGGCCGCAGCAAGTGCCGCAGCAGAGTCGGCCAAATCAGCTGTATTGGCCAGTGCAGAGACCGCCAAGGGCAAAGTGGAAGCTGGGTTCCAAACCCAAAACGATGTCCTCGCGGCATTGGAGCCAGCCATGAAAGCCGAATTCACCAAAGTCTTCACCAAAGCACGTGAAGACATGATGAAGGATGCCAAAGAGATCGGCGAAAAAGGCAAAGAAAGAGGCAAAGCCTTGGCTGCCCAATATGATCAGGAGCCAACCCCAGAGCAAAGCACCGCACAAGACATCCTCAATGGCGGCGACTATGAAAAGAATCGCCACAAAGCCAAAGTCGAGGCAGCCATTGCAACTGGCAACGGCTTCGCTGAGGGCCTCATCAAGTCGGCCACCGAGGAGGCCGACAAATTGCAGCAAGGTGGTGAGTCACAGTCACACGAGCACGTCACCAACTCGATCCAGCAAAGCCGCCAGATCATCTTGCAATCCAAGACATCGGCCTTGCAGACCATTACCACACAGTCACAAAGTGCCATCACCAGCATCAGCAGCCAATATACCGCTGCCGCAGCTGGCATGGATTCAGCAGCCACAGCAGGTATCTCCCAGCTCGATGCACAGCAAAGCCAGGCACTTCAGGCCATCGACCAGACGGCCAATACCAGGCTAGGGGCAGTAGATGCCACCGCCCAAGAAAAGATTCAGAACATCGAGTCACAGGTGCAGAGCGCGATCGACGCACTCAAAAGCCAAGTCAATCGCACCATTTCAGGTGTCACATCCCGCAAAAACCCAGCTGCTGAAACTGTACACCATCAGTTGCATGCCGCGCAAGCCAGCATCGAGCGCGCAGCGGCAGATGGTTCAGAATTGGCCACAGAGGGTGCCTCGGCTTCTGCCAAAGGCATGCTGGAGATGGCAACCAAGACAGCTGCGGAACTCAAGCATACTGCAGCCTCCCAAATCGACAGTGCCAAAGCTGCCAAAGAGGGCATTTCCAAGGGCATCGAAGCCCAGAAGGATAGCTTCGAAGCCGCAGCCAAGGGTCTCCAAGAGGGTGCCAACACCACGATGACCGAGTCGGCAGCCAACAGTGTCAAAGAAATGAAGACGCAGGCCGACACCGTCAAGAGCGACTTGGAGATCGGTGTCAAAAATCTCACCTCCAAACTCGGCGAAAACACCGCGCAGTTCAAAGGCAACCTTGAGCAGCAACTTGTAGAACTCGATAAGACGATCGAGAAAAAAGCCAACGAGGCAAAAGACGCCGTGCGTTCACGCTGGGTCAGCTGGCTGCTCACCGCCATCGACATCCTTGTAGTGATCCTCGTCACAGCCGTGATCTGTCTCGCCATCGCCTCTGGCGTAGGCATCATCGGGGTGCTGCTCATCGGCGCCGCGGCAGGTGCAGTCGGCGGCATGATCAAATATGGCGCTGAAGTAGGCTTGACGAGTAAGGAAGGCTCATGGGGCGGCCTGGCCAATGCTGCCCTCAGCGGTGCAGTAGATGGTGTAAACATCGCAGCCACCTGCCTAGGTTTTGGCGCACTTGCCACCATCGGCATCGGAGCTGCAGGCGGCGCCGTCAAATACCTTGGCACGGTCTTCCTCGAAGGCGAGGGAGAATTCAGCATCGGCGGCTTGCTCGGCAATTCTGTGCTGGGAGGCCTCGGCGCAGGCTTGGGCCTCATCAGTGGCAAAGCGGGTGACAAAGTCGCAGGCTGGCTCACCAAAGAAGTCGGCGGCAAAATCGTAGAGTCCTTGGGGCGTAAGATCTTCAAGGATTTGGCCAAAAACGTCGTCGAGGCTGGCATCGATACTTTTGCAGGTGGTATCCAAGCCATGGGCGACCATTTCGTGAAGACGGGCAGCATCGACATCACGAAGTTGACCGATGAGCTCACCATTGCGAAATTCACCGAAAACATCGTCACCAACAAGGTCACCGACAGCGCCAACGCCCACATCAAGGCCAAAATCGACGCTAATCCAAATCTCCCCAAGACTTCGGATGGCGTGCTGAAGCCTACCACGACCCCCGATCCAGCCACGACGACGCCCAAGGACAACGTGGAGACGACCACACCCAAGGACAACGCCGACGCCAACAAGACCACCGATACGCCGGTCAACAAGGACAATTCGACGGAGACGCCCAAGACCAACGACCCGAATACGAAGCCCAAGGACGCGCCGATCACTGCCGACGGCAAGGTCAATCCCGACACCGTCAAAAAAGACGGTGCCGACAATACCACCAAAGACACTGACGCCCCCACCAATAAGCCCGACGCAGATGCCGCCAAGCCGACCCACAAAGGTCAGCAGCAAGCGGATGCACTCGGCTATCCCAAGGCGCCCGACGGCTACAAGTGGATCGCGACCGCCAAAGGCGAACCCTACCTGCGCCGTGATTCGGGCCGCAAGGCAGACTTGCCGCCCGTCAAATTCGACGCCGACACCCATCAATTCAAGCCAGACGTACCCGCTCCAGACGGCTACCACTGGCAGATGGACGGTGGCAAGTTTACCCTCTCCCCCAACAAGAATCTCGCCGACTCCCTGCCGCCGATCACCTATGATCCCAAGACAGGCGGCTTCAAAGATGCCGACGGCAAGCCCTTCACGGGTGACGTATCAGCCCATACCGTGCGTGGCACAGACATGGACGGCTTCACCAAGTCTGTCGAAGGCCTCAGCGCTGATCCGATTACCGCCAAGCAGGCATTCGACCTCTTCGCGAAAAAAGATTGGCCAGCCTTGGAGAAACTCTTCAAGGAAAAAGGACTCAACGGCGGATGGCCACCCAACAGGGGCTTCACCAACGTCAAAGACGGCGTCCTCGCCGCAGGCAGCCAATTCGACCGTTTTGGCGGCTACACCGATTCCAAGACCGGCGAATTCAAAGACTCCGGCCAGTTTGTCGCCAACTATGGTGACAACTTCCCCGGTCGCGCATTGCCCCAGAGCTACATCGACGGCGACGCGAGCGGCGGCGGCAAAAAGCCCCTCAACGGCTACATCGTCCTCAAAGACATCCCCGTCAAGAGCGGCGAAGCCATTCCATGGTTTGGCCAGCCTGGCGGCAACATCCAGCACGAGCTCCCCAAAGGCGGCATCGACAAGCTCATCGCAGATGGGTACATCAAGAAAATTGATGCGCCAGATCTGAATGCGCCCAAGACGGATGGTTCTACGACGCCGAAGGTTGATGGGAATGATGGTGGTGGGATGAAGGGGAAGGATGTGTATCCGTTAGCGCCGGATGGCCAGAAGATTTCGGAATTGTCACAGGCTGATGTAAATCAAGCCGTGGTAAATACGGTTGCAAATGGCAGTGTTCTGCCCGTTGGTTCGAGCCTCACTCCCGGCAAAGATGGCGTACTTAATATGTCCATCCACAATGGCGATGGGAATCCTCCGATTGTCGCTACGGTCACGATTAATAAAGCCTTCAACCCCGATGGTGGATCGACCTCTCACGGCACCGAACAAGGAGCAGCGATCAACAAGATCACCGTCGATGCAGATGGCAATATCAAAGTCGAGATCGGCCTTAGCGGTAACCACAATCAGGCCGACATCAATAAGATGGTCACGCACGAGTTCACCGAGGTGGCCGACATTTTAAAGCAGATTGATGCGTTGAAGGCGAAGGATACCGCTGAAAACCGGGAGACAACTCCAGAGTCGATCGAGAAGCTGATTTCTGAGCAACAGAAGGCCTCGGTGTTTAGTCCAGATGCTAAGCCGGGAGATGTTAAAAAAGAAAACATGACCGCCCATGATAGGGCAGCAGTCAAGGAACTTCAGTCATTGGCTAATGAACTCGATCATTTCCTGAGAACGGGTGAAGGGGAAAATCCAACCTCCAAAATGAAAGCGCTTCTTGATTCTATGGGAATCAAAGACCTTTCGGATGGCCGTTTCAAATTCCTATTAAAAGAAGACATTGGGCTGCAACTGTCGCCCGAGGCAAAATCGAAGTTGCGTGATGTTGTTTCCGTTGAGACCGGCACACTTGTTCCGGGCGATGCAGCCAACGCAATGTCCTTCAAGGATTCTGGTGATCCTGAGGTAAATGCATTTCTTGATCAAAATCCGTCTCTGAAAAAAGCCCTTCTAGTAACAACTCCAAGTTCCGAGTTGATCGTAAAATTGCAAGAAGCGGGATTTGACATAAAGAGCCACGCAGACTTTAGGAAGGCTGTGGAATCATTGACTCCCGACCAAATCAATGCTCTGAAGCTTGATCCGAAGCAATTGGAGATGATCCAAGGCAATCGCTTTTTCGATATCTATATGTCCAAGAAGCCGGAAGAGCAATTGGCTTTCCTTGAGCAGGTAAAAAAAGACTTCTTCGGCGAAGCAAAGAATTTGGATGCTGGATCATTGACTCCAGAGCAACTCCAAGCGATCAAAGACGGTCATGCAGATCTCCTTGCCTATCAAGAAAGGGAGAAAGCATCAAAGCCTAAGCCAAAAGCTGGTGATAATGGAGGCACGGGGCCTGCAGTTGCGGTAGCTGTGGATCCTGTAACGGGGATCAAAGGCTTTGGGAAAAATTCGAAACCAACGCCAAGGGAGAACTTTCATCCAGCATTGCTTGCCCGCATCGAAGCAATCGAAGCCAAAGCAAGAGAATATGGGATCAATCCTAAGGAGGTGTTTGGGATGGAAAATCTTGGCCAACATGCCGAGGTTAGTGCCATGAACGATCTACTTTGCAAGCTACAGGATGCAGGGCATGAGGTGGATTCTGCAACCCTAGATCGCCTGCTATTGGGAATCATCCGAAAAGACCAATCGGCATTTCCACGCTGCCCGAACTGCCAATCGATTCTACAGATTTTCGCTGCGTACACTGATTTTGGTAATGACTTCGTAAAATCTCTTTAGTATTTTTGCAAAATGGAGAATGAGGTGAAGGAATATGAAACCTTAGACCTACAAAGCAAAACAGCTTCGTGGGATGAAGAATTGGACAGATTGCTGATCAAAGGTAGTCCGTTCACGGGTTGGGCAATTGACAAGTTTGACGATGGCGGTATCCAAAGTCGAACTTTCTATTCGGATGGCTTTCCCAATGGCCGTAGTGAAGAGTTTTATGAGAATGGCCAACGGATGAACGCCCTTGGATTATATTTGGAGGATGGTACGGGCCCCCTCAATCGTGCTTGGTCGGAAGAGGGTATTTTGATCTCCGAAGAGCTGAACATCGGAAGCATTCGTTGTCATTCCTACAAAAAATATTGGTCTTTGACCGGGAACTTGGAGTATCATTACGATTCTCCCGCGACGTATCAAAGCTTCAAGCATGGGATTGAGCGATGGTGGCATTCGAATGGAACCCTGCAAAAACAAATTCTGTGGAAACTAGGCATCAATTGTGAAGAAAAAGAGTGGGATGTTAACGGCAAACTGCTCCTGACCCAAGAATTGACTCCCATCTCCAGTGATGCAAAAACTCTTCATGAACGCGAAATAATTGAACAAGATATGCGGTTCCGGTACGGGTCACTTGATTGATATTGTCGCTTCCTGACACTAAGCACATGGATGGTTCCCGCCAAACCTGCTTTCGGGTGTAGTAGGACAACAATCCCAATTCTTCCTGCGGAGTCTTCCACATTCGCCCAAAATTCCCGATCTTGCCTTCAATGAAAGCTCGGAAGTGCATACACCTGCTCGCCCTCTTCATGCTGCATCTATGCGGCGGCCCGCACTTGCAAGCGAGCGCCCTCGTACCCGCGCCAGACGGCTACAACTGGCAGATGAACAATGGGAAGTTTACCATCTCCCCCAACAAAAATCTCGCCGACTCCCAGCCGCAGATCACCTATGATCCCAAGACAGGCGGCTTTAAGGTCGCCGACGGCAAGCCCTTCACGGGCGATGTTTCGGCCCTTCCTGTGCGCGGCACAGATCTGGACGGTTTCACCAAGTCCGTCGATGGACTCGGCGCCGACCCAATCACCGCCAAGCAGGCCTATGACATGTTTGCGAAGAAGGATTGGCCAGCCTTGGAGAAACTCTTCAAGGAAAAAGGACTCAACGGCGGATGGCCACCCAACAGGGGCTTTATCAACGTCAAAGACGGCGTCCTCTCGCAGCGGGAAGACCGGCGAACTCAAAGTTGTAGTAGTCTGATATTGAGTATATTTGCAGGAAGAATGATATGATGATGGAGCATTGTTTTATTTCTGGAAAATTGATCATTGACTTGGTGGGTGAGGTTGAAAACTTCAGGCCATACTTGTTGAGTTCAACGAGTGGCAACCCTCTGGACGCGAAAATAATTGCTCAAAAAGCATTTGGAAATTGCTATGCGAAACATTTAGCTACTTCAGCTTGGGCTACTTTCTGGTATGAAAAGAGCAAGGATCATTTCATCAAAAATTTGAGGTTGAGTTTACTTGGGGATGTAGATGGGAATTTCCTCTATATGAATCCAAGAACGATGACCATTACTTGGCTGTTGCCAACAGGTATCTCAGTAGAATTTTCTTCACTGGAGACGATTTTAAAAGGAAAGTCTAAAAATGGGCTTCGATACATTCAGCGTAAAAGCGAAATGAACATGGATGGGTTGGACAACGCCCTTGCTGTGGAAATTCAAACGGGGTTGAAGCAGGCAGGCGAATTTTCCATGCACGAAATCGCACAGCGCTTAGATGTTTTGGATTGCTTCCTCATGCCGGAATTGTTACATGATGCGAAATTGGTTTTCAATAAGAAGCTCAAACGATATTGGGATGATGAAAGCATCTCCGCAGACTGCGTTTATTGGATAGTCATTCCTGAAAATGTTGTTGAAATGCTGGTGGCTGGGATGGTTGGTAATCATTAACCTCAAAAAAATCCGATCTGCACGACAGAAATCTTACCTAAAGTTGCGCCATTAATTTCTTCGGAATGGATTCCATAGACAAGTTGTTTCTCCAGATTAATCGCAATTACAACCCAGATTTCTGGGAAGAGATCGAGCGAACTGACGTTGCAAACCAGTTGGAAAAGATTACCAATTCCGAATGGGATCAATTGGAAGATACTCTAGATAGATTAAGTATTCAAGGCAAAATAAATCTTGCCGAGGCTTGTGGTACAGCCGTACATGATCGTTGCGTGCCTATGCTGATCGAATTATTGAAGTCGGAAGAACCTCTTGTCGGCGCAACTGTAGCGATTCAGTTGATCGAGAAGAACTATATCTGGAACCCTGATGTTTCTCTAATGGCGGATTTGAAGCGTCATCGCGTACATCACATGGGTTATGAACTAAAGATGATTGATCGGCTGATAGGTAGGCTCGTTCGCTGAAAATTGGCTTCTTGCTCATAGCGAATAATTTCGAAGTCTTGAACAAGAAATGGAGGGATCTGGGTATGGCGGAGATTCCAAAATCCAAAAGCATCAAGCCGTACTTTTCAAGAGATTCGCATAATTCCATGACGATATCGGAAGATTGCCGATTTCAACGCGAGAGAAGATCATGCTCGAAAACATATTTGCTTGGCAATCAATAGACAAGCGAATTTTCAGCGCATTTGAGCTTCCTGATCCGTATGCTCCGATTTTGGAATTCTTCTCTGAAGGTGGATGCTTACGATCTGAAAACCGATTGCTACTATTTGATGATGCGAGTATTCCCATCGGCAAGATTGAGGATTACTTGAAAATGAGCGAGATCGTTTAGTTTTTTTAAGCTTGGAAAGCTCGCTAAAACTGTAGGATCAATATAGTATTCCTACGGTCTTATTGTCTTGAATTTCCAACGCTCCTTAGGCTGCCACCGATCAGCTACAATCCCAAGACGGGCGGCTTCAAGGATGCCGACAACCTTGCACCCAATCCATCACCCCTCAATTTCGCCTGCCAAAATCACCTATCTTCGCTTTCAAAAGCAGTCACCCTCAATGTCCAAGATCACCACCCTCCTCCAGCAAGAAAACATCTTCTTCGCCCAAGACCACATCGGCGGCGTCCCCTGCACGATCGGCTACATCAAAGAATTCAGATGGCGTTGGATGGCGACACAGCTGAATACATTTATCTTTTTTGGAGACAGCGCGAGCCCGATCGATCAGCAAGCGATCGACCGCTTCTCGGCGCAATGTTTTGACTACGCCACCCGCAACAGCAAAGGTTGGCCGCGTGGTTTCCAATCGGCCATCGGTTCGATTGCGATTTTGCAGGGAACTCAGGTGCAGGCGGATGCGGTGACCTATTGCGAAAAAAACCACCGCAAGCACGTGGCGGCATTTGAGATCGCCGTCGTGTATGACCAGGTACAGAAAAAAGCGACCCGCTTCAAATCCACGCCAGCTTGGGGGGCGCTCTATTTCTCCTATTTCGCCAAGACCATCGACAGGTTCATAGCTGGCATCCAGGCATGAAAACGCCACTGTATTTCGTATTACTTTTGAACGCCAGATGAAGGATCACAAGGATATAAAGGCATTGATTTGCAAGGAGCTGGAGACATTGCTCGATGCCCGCTTGGTCGAGGCTGAGGCGGCCATCGCTGCTGCCCTTGATGCCCGCAACAACGACACCAAGAGCAGTGCGGGCGACAAGTATGAGACGGGCAGGGAAATGATCCAAATCGAAATCAACAAAAGTGAAACACAACGCGGCAAGGCCCTGATGCTCAAAAAAGACCTCGCCCGCATCGACCTCCACAAGCACTACACCAAGTCTGAATTTGGCAGCCTCGTGATCACCTCACAAGAAAAGTATTTCCTCTCGATTGGATTCGGCAAATTGACGCTCGCGGACGAAACTTATGTTGCCATCTCCCTCGGCTCCCCGATCGGAATTGTATTGCAAGACAAGGCCATTGGGGCCAAGGTGCAGTTTCAAGGCAAGGAATTTGTGATCCTAGAAATTGTCTGAGCCGCCCCACGCAAGCAAGTCTCACATTGCATCGCGCGAGATTGCCTACAACACGCACAGACACATTCCAAGGCCAGTGTACAAATTCAAAAATTTTGAAGCGGGAGCCGCAGGCTCCAACGCTGACACTAAATCGAGCCTCCGGGTCGCGCATCAAGTTCCTGCCGAATTGGTCATACACAATCATCGCCCACGCCCCATTCGCCTCCCAAATTTTCGCTATCTTGCATCGTCATCTAAAATTAAGACAGCAGTGAGCGCCCCTTCGCTAGACACCCTCAAATACCTCGATGGCCGTGCAGCCTCCATGCTCGCCTTGCTCAAAAAGCAAGATGTTGAATCGCTCGCCACAAGCTCGGCCAAGCGACGATTTTTTCGCATCGAGCTGGAGACCAGCGGCATTCAACCAGACCATGTGAATGCCATGCATGTCGCGTCGGCACGCGCCGCGGGCTGTGAGGCCCTCGCGACCTGGCTCGACAGCCTGCGCAAGCTCGCCGAATATGCCCGCTCAGAAGCTCGCCGCAAATGGAATCCCAAGGCTACTGCTGCCGATCTCGCCTCACAAGTCCCCGTCGCATCAGATTGGTTTCTCCAATCGACCTACCTCCCCGACTGGGATGAGCTGGATTTCCTGAGCCGCTGCGAATCCATCTGGGCAGACAATGGCTTCACGGGCGAGGGCATGATGTTTACCCGCATTTTCAACTACCGTGTGAAAGTGCTTACGGGTTATGAAGATGGGCTGCGCCTCGTCATGTTGCTCACCGAGGTCGGCGACTACGTGCCGCCGCTAGACCTCTCAGCGCCTGCAGCCACCCCAACAAATCCCATGGATCTCCCAATGCCCGCAGACGTGAAAATCGAGCCCATAGACCTCGTGCGCCGCATGCGTGCCTACGACGGCCGCGAGCCAGACAACTGGGATGCCCCTGTGCAAGTGCCCATGGGCAAGCCCACATGGGCTTTTTCCCTCGCCGAGGTCAACCGCAATCCCTTTGAAAACCTCAAAGGCTTGCTCGGCAAAGAAGCCTTTGACTTGATCATGGAAAAGCAAGGCTACGTCTATCCAGAGGGGCCCTTTGATACTTACATCGGCGAAAGCGACCTGCCGCTGCACTACTACACGCGCGACGACGAGCAAGCGGATGCCCGCAAGCTCATCATTGTGAGCATGGGCGAATTCCAGCCCGGCCGAATTATATGCCATATCGAGGGTTTTTACCGTGTCTGGGGCGTCAATTTCTAATTTGAACGAATATGTCAGCGACATCACTCAACCCAGAAGATCAACCCGCGCGCAAAGGCAAATCTGACCGCATCGTCTGGATCGGATTGACAATCGCATTGCTCGCGCTGCTTTTGTGGAACTACACCACATTTGCAGGCGGCCTATGGAGCGCAGATACCGACAGCCCAGACTGCATCAAGGTGCAGGCCATCGTGACCGACATCCACGCCTCGGGCGGCAATTCACGCAAAGCCTCCCAGGAGACCTACTACGTTTCCTACGATTACACCGCCAATGGTGAGGCCTACAGCAACAAGGACAAGGTCGATTACAACGTCTATCACCGCAGCCGGCTCGGTGGCGGGTTGGAAATCTGCTACATGAAAGACCATCCAGGACGCTCGGCCGTCATCGGCAACGATACCAATGGTGATACTGCATTCTATGTTGTTTTGGCGGATATTGGAGCCTTGATCGCGATCTTTTTGCTCGTCAGGGACTGGATGAGGCGCCGCAGAAAAGCAGCCTGACCGCACATTTTTTCAAAATTCGATCCGAAAAAGACTTTGATATGACTCGGCGAGAAGCATTTATGGTAGAGGCCCCAGCACAGCATGTGCTGTACAGGGAAAATCGCGTGCCCCTAGCCCCTGTGGCCGATGGCGTTGCCGCTTATCAGCAGCAACTCTACCTCGCAATTGCCATGTATTCGGTCGGCGAGCCGCTCACGGATGTGCGCACCGCAGTCGCCAAGGCCATCGCCTTTTTGGCCGACGACAGCAACACCGCGCCATTGCGACTACAGGATCCCGAGCAATACTTTGCGGCCCTCTGGGGACTCTCGCTCAGCATGCTCTTTGGGGATGCCACACCCGTCTTTGAGCAGCGCCTTGCGGGCCAAGACGCCCTCATCGATCGCCTCTTGCAATTGACAGGCAGCCAACTGGACCTCGCTCCTACCACCTTGTATCCCAAGCCATTTCAGGCGCTGCTAGACGCAATGGACACTCCCGCCGAGGCCGCTGCTCACATCGATACCTTCCTCAAGGCATGGTATGCAGGCATGGGCCGCACGCATTGGCACGACACCCACCTGCACAACGACCCCGCATTCTTTGGGTATTGGGCCTTTGAATTGGCCGCCGTCGTGAAAGCATTGAGCATCACCGACGCCAGCTTTGACGAAAACATCTTTTATCCGCGCGACCTCGTACACCAGCGCATGTACCGCACATGGCTGGACAGCGACCTCGGTGAAGCCGAGCGCAAGTTCAAGGCCGCCATCGCAGCGCAGCGCGATTTAGAGGTCGCCAAACACGCACTTTCAGCTTTTTTGACCGGCGAGACAGCCGATGCAGGTGGCCCCGACACCCTCGCCCATGGCATGAAAATGCTCGCGACAGTGCTCGGCTTGGAGCAAGACGCCCTTGAGCAAAATCCACAGCTCGTGCAGGCAGGGCTCATGCAGCTTTTCCAAGCCGCCCTCAACATCAGCAAGACCACACTTGCCGACTTGGATGACCCCAACAAAGTCGCGCAATCCCCCTTGGTCGATACCTTCAAGACCATGGCGCAGGAGGCAGGTGTCGAGGGCCTCGACATCGACGTCGCCTCCCAATTGCTCTCAGAAACAGAGGGATTTGACCCGGCAGCCCTCGACCCTGAGGCCCGTCTTGCCCAAGCCCGCACGCGCTTGGAGACCATGAACGGCACCCTCGAAAAATTGCTCCAAACGCCACAGGCAGAGGCAGAAAGCAATTTTGAGAGTTTGGAAAAATTTGCCCGCGTATTCATGCAATCCATTGGATTACAACAACAAAAACCGCGCGATTTCCAAGCCGAGACCGCCGACGAGGTACACAAAGCCATGACAGAAGCCAATCAGAAAAATATGATCGGCAGCGATTTTGACTGGAATTCTATTTGGAAGAAGGACTGAGCAACCTGACAAGTTATCGATCAGCATTTCATCTATCATCCCGAGGTCGATCCCCTTGGGAAAACGTGACTTTACCTAGCTGAAGCTACAGTGAATCTGGGAGTACGCTGTCCATTCCTGACTGAGTTCAGCAACTCATCTACGCACGTGCTTCACCCAAAACTTGCCAGCAGATTCCCATTTGCCCATGGAAGCCTCATGGCCATTTCGTTCCAACCATACCTCAATGCGTACAAAATCCAACGAATATCCACCAAACAAGTCGTTTCATCGCGACACATAAAATTGTGTACACATTATATTGCTATTGTTGAACATTTATGTAATTTCACAAGCGCAGTATTGCCACTGCCAATCTCCTTATAAAGCCCAATTGCCGCAATTCGCCCATGTACGCTCCAAAACAGTACCGTCCAGAGAGAAGAAAGCCCGAATCCAACCACTTGGCGCTGGAGGACAATGATCACAAACTCCCAATCATAGCCCCACCGACGCTTTCTTTGATGGGCGGTGAGGATGCAGCAACCAAAGAAAGCGGAACAAAGCAGCCTGCATCCGACGCGGAAGCAGCTACCCAACAAAACGCTGTTCACAACAAAAAGCAGGCTCAAGACGCCTCAGGCAGCGAGACCGAACAGGTCGGCGAAGAGAAAACCAAGTCCGCACCCAAGAAACCCGCAGGGAAATCAGAGCATCCGCCGCAGTTCAAACTTCATGCAGGCGCGCCATTTCAGTTCAAAATGGCCGAGGCTCCCCTTCAAATGAAAGCCGCATCAGGTGCCAAAGGCGCCGCAACAGCAGGCAATAGCAGCAGCAACGGCCTGCCAGAAGAGGTCAAATCCCAGATGGAAGGCGCATTCGGCACCAGTTTCGACGACGTCAAAGTCACCGCCAACAGCAGCGTCGCCAAAGACGCAGGTGCCCTCGCCTTCGCCCAAGGCAGCAACATCCACTTCGCACCCGGACAATTTAGCCCCAACACCAAAGGCGGCCAAGAATTGCTCGGCCATGAGCTCGCCCACGTCGTGCAACAGCGCCAAGGCCGCGTCCAAGCCAATGCCGAGGTCAACGGCCTCGCCGTGAACAACGACAAGGGCCTGGAAGCAGAGGCCGACCAACTCGGCGCCAAAGCCGCCCAGTTCAAAGCCAGCCCCAAAGGCGGCGTAGAAAAGAACGCCACAAATCCCAAAAGCGACGGTGCCGCTCAAATGAAACTCGCGGCATCAGCAGCCCCGGTCGTGCAGGCCAAATTCGAGGACACAGAAGCCCTCAGCGCTGAGCCACCAACGCCGATGGATGACATGCTGGCCCTGGATGGATTTGTAGGAGGCGAGAAGCCTCATGAAGAGAAGCCAGCCAAGGATAGCGCGAAAAGTCCAGCGCCAAAAGCTGAGGGAAACGGGACGGCGAAACAAGAAACTGGAGAGCAGGCCGAAGGGCATCAAGAAGTCGCTGCAGAAACCACAGAAAACGAGGAACGCGCAGGAGAAGGCGGAGCCAAAGAAGATCAAGAGGCACAAGAAAACGAGGCCAAAGAAGTCGAAACCGCAGAAAATGGTCTCGCGGCAGATGCAGAAGCCCAGCCCCATGCGGAAAATGAAGTCGCGGGCAAGCAAGATGAGAGTCCCCAGGCAGACCATTCCCATGATAGCGGCGAAGTGGCGCAGCTGGCACCCGATCCGAATGCTGGCAAGAGTGGATTCGGTTGGGGAGATTTGACCTATATCGTTGCGCCAGTGCCAGCATTGGGAGGATTGGCTTTGGAGCAATTGAGCAAAGGAGCAGCCAGTATCCTCGACAAAACCAGTGCGCCAGACTGGCTCAAAAATGGTGCAAAATCAGCTTCTGGATTTGTCCAATCGATCAATCAAACCTTCAAAGACCTCTCTGGAGAGCTGTTTGAAGGGGCGATCATGGGAGACTTCAAGGAAGACCCCACCATCATGAACATGGTCGGCCAAGTCTTGATGGGTTTGGTTCCCTACGCGGGCCAAGTCGCCGATGCACGCGATACCGTCAAGGCAGTCATGAATCTGACGACAGACGGTGGCTGGAAAGATGGTGGAAACTGGCTCAATTTTGGATTGACGATACTGGCTTGGGTGCCCCTGCTCGGCGATGGCGTGAAAGTCGCCAGCAAAATCGGCAAGCTCAAAAATGTTTCCAAAGCCCTCGGCAAACTCGAACCGCTCATCAAGGGCATCAAATCTGGCTGGGGTAAAGTCACGAAATTCCTAGGTCCCAAGATCGCGAAGTTCACCACCAAAATGGCCGACGGTTGGAAGAGCTTGAAGACAGCGGCGGCCAAGAAATTTGAGACCTTCAAAAGCAGCGTCTCCTCTGGCATCTCCAAAGCAACAAACTGGCTGAAAGCGAAATGGGAAAGCCTGAAAAATGCTGCTTCTTCGGCGTGGACAAAAGCCAAAGAAGCCATCAGCACAGGCGCTCAAAAGCTGAAAACCGCCATCGAGTCAGGCGCAAAAAAGGTCGCCAAGATCGTGAGCGAAGCACCTCAAAAGCTGATCAATCGCGTAAAAGCGACCTGGGACAAAGCCGCATCCTACGTCCAAAAGGCCAAAGACCTCGCAAAAGGCGCTGTCAACAAGGTCAAATCCAAATTTGTGAAGCTGAAGGATAGGTTGCAGAAGAAGTATCGGGACTGGAAGAAGAAAGAAAGCTCTCCCAAAAATGAGAATTCACCATCTGGGAAAAACGAAAAGAAACCTATTGAGTCCAAAAAGCCATCAGCTGGCGTCCTAGATGAACTATATGAAACTCAGAAGAGGATTGTCGCTGACGTTGAATCTGGAAAGCTCAAACTAACCACAAGCGCCCAAAAAGGAAACTATGGGGAGATGAAGGCAGACATTGCTTGGATAGAATCGGGGAAAAAACCGCTTCATGAGCGAGTGACAGACCTAAACGCCCCAACAAAGAAAGGTATTGATCACGTATATTTGGATCCAGGACCGCCGCCTATAAACTATATCGTAGAATCTAAATTTGGGAGTTCCAGATTAAGTACACTAGTTGACAAAACTAGGCAAATGAGTAAGGAATGGATCGAAGACAGGCTGATTGGAGCTGTTGGGAAAAAAAAGGCAATTGGAATCATCAAGGAGGGATACACTTCTGTACTCGCGAAAGTAAAACCAGATGGCACAATTAGCTATAAACTCCTTGACAAGAAAGGTTTAGTCGTAGGCCAATTTTCTCTCTAGTTGATAAAATCAGTATCTTTACGACGTGGTCTAATTTGCCTGAAGATGAGAGATAAAGTCAAGACATTTTCCTATTTCACCAACGAAATCGCTGAAATGGAAGAGCTAATCCAAGAAACAGAAACGGAGATTCTAGAAGGGACTATTGATCCGGAACGATTGGAATCCGTTAAGAGATTCATTTTTAGCATGTATATTCATTTAGGAATCAGTAAGTATTCCTGTGGAATGCCCATTTCATCCATCGCAACAGACATCAGGAAGTCCATTTCTATGGCTGAAGAATGCTGGCATTACCCAGATCAACTACAGTCCGCATATTCGATAGATTGGTATTCAAAAATGGTTTGGATGCTATCATTGGCCAACCTCTTGAAATTTTCCGAGAATGATATTATTCCTCTTTTGGCGATTCTTGACAAGGCCAAAACCCAAGATTGGCTTCTTGAGTATTTGGTTTCCAAAATATCATTGGGTCGTAAGGCGACGAAAAATCTCGTATTTCCTAAAATCTATGCATCGCTTAAGGCTGCCTCAGAAGAAACAAATCCAATCGAATCTTCCAGACTGATGAGACGTTTCTTGGAAAAGGAATGGTACAAAGGCTACAAGGATGCCTATTGGCACGACAACCATAAGAGTAAGCATGGAGCCTACTTTGGCTATTGGTGCTTTGAGGCGGCCGCAGTGGTCAATATTTCTAGGATTGAGGATCACGATTTTGAAAAAAACCAGTATTATCCAAAGGATATGCTTGTATAATCTATCGAGATTCGAAGGTTGCGACATTCTTGATGAAGAACGAATTGTTTCTGATGTATGGCTATCAAATATTGGAGAATCACCTGAGAGTATCGATTGGAAGGACAAAACCCTAATGCCGTTCAAGAATCCAAAACAATTCGCCTCTGACGATCCATCAATTCAGGCGCAGCTCAAAAGCATGTCACTTGTATGGGGTGTACGACAAATTCGGAAATTTGAAGCGGGAGCCTCTGGCTCCGACGCTGACCTTTTCGTGAGCCTCTGGCTCACGAAACAAGCACTTGCCGAATTTGTCGTACACCCCTTGTATGGGATACTTCATCTGAGCAACCCGTACTTTTTGTATTCCCTCGCTCCCAGTGCATCGCCAAGCTGATTCCTGGAGCGAAACCAGGTTGGTCTTTGCTGGCAAAAATCGATGGTCCGCTTGCAAAACGACTGCTGAAAACATCATAGATACATCCAAATGTGTAGAATTATCACGACAGCGGAGATTTCAGAACTCTCAGAGAAATTGCCAGAACTTCAATCAACATTGAGTAATTGGATTTCTATTTTACAAACGTTTCCATTGATTGAGAGTTCAATCGAAATTGACGAAGATCATGACCTATCTGGATACGGTGTAAGCCTATTGATCTTCGATGGCAACCAGATTATCGATGAGGCATACAACGCCTATCCTGGTATAGCTGCCATAAAAGTTGGATTCCTCCCTATCGCCGCTTGCGAAAGTGGTTCTGGCAACCCCTATTTTCTCAAAGAAAATTCAATTTTTAGGATTTTGCACGATGGAATCACCGATCAGGACGAGTTATCCGACGACGCAACTGAATTGGTGATGCACTTGGAAGATTTATTGACGATGGCCTAAGGCCGTAATTCCGATAGCCCTTTATGTTTGAAAGCACCCACGATCATTCCCTATGAACAGCCGCATAGAATATTGGCTACAAATCAACCTAAATGAAGCCGATGAAACTTCAGTCACCGATTTATTGATGGTCAACGGTGCCACACTGAAACGAAACAATGCCTCGCTCAACCTTGTGTTTGTAGAAACGGAAGAAGTTCCTACGCGCGACTTCCTTTCAGAATTGGCCTTGCTGGTGAAAGCACAAGCACCAAAATTGATGGCGCTTGGAATCAGCGAAAACGACCTCGGAATCTTGGTACTTTACCAATATGACGCACAATGCAACATGGAGTTTTCCGTCCACCAACTCAAGCTACTCAGCGATGCAGGGCTTACGCTGAGCATTTCTTGTTGGCAAGGATAGTTTCCTCAAAATCCCCCAACTCACCCCTCCTGCGCCACCGAACTCAACAGCAACTTTGTATTGTGCTCCAAACTCGGCGCACCCGTGAGTTTGAGTGAAATCGGCGGCATTGCGGCATCGTGGCGATGTTGCAAGGCTTGCACGACGGCACTCACGGCCCAGTCATAATTCATGGGTTGATTGCCGATGATTTCCAGCGCATCCACATCGGCTGAGACCGCTGTTTTGCGGTCCTCGTTCCAGAGCGACATCAGCAGTGTGCCTTCGGTGAGATCGCGCTGTGTTTCCCCGCCGATCTGACCCACGACGGTCTTGACATCAAGTTCCAGATCATTCGCTTCCAAGCAGATACGACAGCGCACCCATGTCCAATCTGCATATTCCAATTGTGTGGCGCGGGCATTGCAATTGCGGCAATAGACGCTTGGAAAAGCCAACCTTTGCGCCAATTGTGAATAGATGATGTCGTCGATTTTCTCGGCCGTCAGGTGCATGTTTCTGCGGTTTTGGCCTTTGCGAAAACCTCCGAGTGCCACAGCCTGTTTCCAAGCCTTGTGCTCTTCCATGAGCTTGGCCATAGGGCCGAGTTTCAAGACATATTTGCCACTTGCGACCATGCTCAACACGCGGTGGGCCTCCATCGCAGCATTGCGAACCTCTACATCGGGGTCGGCTTTCAACTTCTCCAACGCTCCCAAGCCCACACGCGGATCCAATTCCATCAGACCATTGACCGCTGCAATGCGCACCTCGGGGTCTGGATTGCGTCCTAGGTCGAAGATAAATGCCTTTGCAGTCTCCAAGTCACAAAAAGCGGCGATCTTTTTGGCGGTGACGACCAGCATCCATAGCCTGAAGGTTTGCGTTTTTTTGCCTGAATAGTCATATCTGAGCAAGCGTGGCACAAAATAGCCCACACCAAAGGCGATCAAAGGGCCAGTTTGCTCCCTTAAAAAGGCCGCGACGATGAAAAACGCAAAGCCGATAAAGGCTGGCATCAAGTGAATAAAAAAGAGAAGATTCGGCCTACGCGTAAGCAGTTTCGCGCGCTTCAAGATGCCTTTGGGACGCGTGAGCCAGCCTGGCTCTAGCCACCAACGCCCCCACTTCTCAGCCCGCGCCTTGGCATTGTAGCCGACCATGTAGGCCACGAAGACCCCCAAGAGGAGGCTGAATAGTCCATAAGTTTCTTCCCACTGCATAGGTTACAATTGATTGATGGCTGAAAATTAAGCATCTAAATGCTGCTGCGCAAATCCGTGCATGCTCTCGGCAAGACGATGGCATTGCTCCAAAGGCGCAGCTCATGGCACCAAATGAAATTGAGGATCGAGGTCGCGCAGCAATTGCTGTGTGTTGCGCGACATGACGGGCGCATCCACCAGCTTCACGCGGATGCCTTTCCCATAATCAGGGTTTTCATTGTGCAATTTCTCAACGACGGCACTCACCGCCCAATCGTAATCGAATGGCGACCCACCGATGATTTCCAACGTTGTCATCGTCGCATTGCGCGCTTTTTGCGTGCGCACATCCCAGAGCTGCACATGTAGCATGCCCGAGACCAAATTCCAATCTTTGGAACCGCCGATCTGCCCTGTGACCTGCGCAATATCGGCCACGAGATACATGGCCTCCTTGCATTGCACGCAGCGCACCCAATCCCATTCCAAATAGGATTGTTGCTCGGCGATGGCATAACATTGCCGACAATACAACAGCGGAAAAGCCCTGCGCAATATCACCTGCGAATACACGATTTCATCGATGCGCTTGCCCGTCTTTTCAAAGAGGCTCTCGTAGTCGGTGCGCGAAGCAACCTCTGAGCGACGCTTTCGCAATCCATCCAAATTTTTGTGGTCGGCGATCAGTGCATTCATCTGACCCAAGCCGAGCGGCGGGCTTACCAACAACTTCTGAAGGGAAATGATGGTAGCCAACGCAGCTGTCACAACCTCTGGCACGGGGTCTTTGGCCAATTTCTCCAAGATCGGTAAATGGTCGAGCGTCCCTAGCTCTTTGAAGCCCGTTGCTGCCGCGATGCGCAATGTCGGCTGGCTTTGATGAGCAGATGCCGACAGCAGTGCCACGGCATCCTCGGAATTGCCCAAACGAGTGATCATCTTTGCACCGAGCTCAGCAATCGCAAGCCTGAAATTGCGTAGCCTTTTGCCCAAACCCAAAAAATAGCCGATCCCAAAAGCCACACAATATCCTGCACACATCCCCATGGCATCGGTCAGAAAATCTGTGTCAAGCAAGGGGAAACTACCGCTATAGGTCGCCCAATAAAACATTCCACCAAATACAACCGCTGGCGTAACCAGCGACCAAGCATGCAACCAATTGTAAGGCAACAGCGCCAATTTGGCACGCCAAAGCACCTTTTGTGTTGCATTGTGGCCGCGCGGTCGCCAATAGCCCGATTTCTCATTGGGTTTGAGATTCAAAAAACTAGGGAGACTCGTGAGAAAAATCACGCACCCCATGAGGCTCCAAAGCAAAAAAGAGGAAGATGAATCAGGCATAGGCTATCAATCATTTAAAGGTGTATGGTTTTCAGCCGCAAGCGTAGGATCTATGGTGCGCAATAAACTGTATGAATTCGACGACAGGAGCGGATAATGGGTGAGCACCACGTAAGGTCGAGGTGCGTCGTAGGTCACAAACGTATGCAACTGCTCCACGACAGCGCTCACTGCCCAGTCGTAGGCGATGTCTTGCAGGCCCACAATTTCCAGCCGATCGAGCTCGGCACCACGCGCCTTGCGTTCCTCACGGTCCCAAAGGCTCAATTTCAGTTCGCCATGGTGCAATTCCCAGGCCTCGACCCCGCCGATCTGCCCGGTCACCACCACGACACCAGGCTTCATCCCAAAGACGTCTTTGCAGCGTTTGCAGCGCACCCAAGCCCAATCTTTGAAATGGAGTTCCTCGCCTCTACAGCGACAGTCCATACAATAGACAGAGGGAAAAGAGCGTCGTAGGGGCAGCTGCGCATAAATCACGCGGTCAAATATTTCCTTCAAGCGATGGTATTCGACCAGCAAATCGGCCTTGAGGGTGGCATCGACCATGATGTCGAGCTGCGAATCGAGCCTTGCATAATCCAGGGCAACTTGCTCCAAAGAAATGACGCTTTCGCGCATTTGGCCAATGAGAACGGCCTGAATTTTTTCCAGTGAGTTCTTGGCAGCAAGGCGCACTTCTTGGCAGGCGTCATGCGTGAGTTGCTCCAAGATCGCATTGCCAGTTGCGGTGCCCAAGTACCGCAAGGCGATCGCTGCCGCGAGGCGTTGGCGCTTCTCAGGCTCTAAGCTCGCTTGCCCCAAGATCAGCTCAGCATCGTCCAATGTACCGCGTCGTGCGATTGCCTTGGCAGCTTGTATCGCCTCTGCTTGCAGGTGCTCACCAATCGCCTTGCGCAAACCGAGGAAATAACTGCCCCCAACGCCCAACGCAGCACCAAGCAGATAGCCTCCAAAGATATCCCAACGCAATGAACCTGCCAGCTGCCCATCGCCAGTCCCCCATGTCAATACCGAAAGCAACAAGCCCACAAGTCCCGTAGGGAGCACCAAATTCCAGGTAAATAGATACGCTCGCTTGGACAGCGCCAGTCGCACGCGACGTGTGAGCCTCTGGCCCGCAAGCTTGCCGACAGGATGCCAAAATGGGGATCGGTCATCGGTTTGGGAGCGGATATAAGCGGGGATACTGGCTAGGAAGACAGCCATCCCAAAGAACCCCGCGCCTAGCATCGCATCCATGTAAGTGAGCTTGTATTTGAACTTACAAGATAAGAAAAATTGGATTAAGTGCTGCACGCTTTGGCGGTCAAAAGGTGCCATCAATACAACAACTACTGGAAGTCTTTGTGCGCTGAGAAATGAAGCGTCACAACGTCGATGCAGCGTCAAAGCACTAATCGGGAGCGATGCCGTTTTTCAAAATCCCACGCAACTCACTCTGGCGCACGCAGCTCAAAGGTCGGCACGATGCTCTGATCCAAAGTCTTGAGTAAATGCAAGGAATTGGCTTCCAACACGGGATTGCCGACAAGTTTCACCGCGATGCGCGAACCAACGCCGAGGCTTTGGTTGTACAATTTATCGACGATGGCGCTCACGGCCCAGTCGTAATTGATGGGCTTGCCACCCACGATTTCCAAGACATCGAGGTCGGCTGCGCGCGCTTTGCGGCTTGCATCGTCCCAGAGGTTTAAATGCAATTTGCCGTTTTGGATGTCCCAGCTGACATCGCCGCCGATCTGTCCTATGGCTTGCTGCACACCCGGCTGCAGGCCATGTACCTCCTTGCATTGGCGGCAGCTCACCCAGTCCCATTCTTCATAATGGTGCTGCTCGGCACGGGCATAGCAGTTTTGGCAATAGACATCTGGAAATGAGCGCCGCAATGGCAATTGCGAAAAGACGATCTCGTCGATCTGCCGCGTGATTTCATGAAACTTCTCAAGGTCCAAGCTGTATTGGCGCTTCTTTCTCTTGCTGCGGAGACGCTTCACAAGGTAGGCATGCTCAGACACGTAGGTGTCCATGGTGCGCACACTCAGCCGGCCCTTGCCCTGATAGACTTGATGCAAGTCATTGTAGGCATCACGTGCCGCCGTGGCGACCGCTGTTTCCTTGTCTTCGCCGAGCAGCAGCAGGGCCTCGCCACCCTCCTTGGTCCCCAATTCGCGCAGGCCCATGGCAGCTGCGATGCGCAATGCAGGGTCTGTCGATTTGGTCAATGGCACCAAGATCGCATTGGCGGTAGCGGGTTGCACGCGGCGGGCGAGTTTTTGCGCTGCAAAAATGGCGATTTGCTTGCGGTAATTGGAGAGGGTATTCTTGTGGTCGAGCGGATAAGCGATGGCGGCGGCACCTGCGTAGCCGATCATGCCGCCGATGACAAGCGTGGCCGGCACGCTGAGTGGCAAAAGATAGATGGCCCCCAAAAATAGGCCCATGGCGAGCAAAGGCGAAAACAAGGGCAAGAGATACAAATGATTCCTCGATGACAGTGCCGTCTTCACGCGACGCACAAAACCTGCTTCACCACTTGGCCGCCATGGCCTAAACCAGCGGTACAGCCACCGCGGCTCCTCGCGGCCAAGCGCCTTGATCGACCCCAATAGTGTGATCGCACCAGCAAATATTCCCCAAGTCAGCATTGTTCCAAAAGGTGATGAATGAGCCTGATGTCAAAACTAAGTAAAAGATGCGACTTGGTAGAAGATCAAGCACCCCAAGACAAATCACAAATCCACCAATCGAAGCGGGAGAAGCGGGAGAAGCGGGAGAAGCGGGAGAAGCGGGAGAAGCGGGAGAAGCGGGAGAAGCGGGAGCCTCCGGCTCCAACGCTGACACAACCGTGAGCCTCCGGCTCACGAAAAAAACACCTATCGTCTCGCACACCCACCGACCAGCAATCATCACCTCACCACGCTCAACGCAAAATACCCAAATTGCCATCGAGCGCCCTAAGCAAACTCAAGCTGTTAGATTCCAAAACCGGCTCGCCGACCAGCTTTACCGGAACTTCAGGGTGCAGCTGTGAGCTGTGCTGCTGCAAGCACTCCACGACTGCGCCCACCGCCCAATCGTAATGGATGCCCTGCCCACCCATGACGTGCAATTCGTCCAGATCAGCACCCACGCCCGTGCGTGCGTCCTCATCCCAAAGTTGCAGCGTCAATGTACCCGCATGCAATCCCCACGGTCCATTGCTACCGATATGCCCGACCACATCAATGATCCCCGTCTGCAAGCCGCCGACCGTCTTGCACTTGCGGCAGCGCACCCAGTCACGCCCCTCATGCACGAGACGCTGGGCACGGGCATTGCAAGCCCGGCAATAAACATGGGGAAAAGCGCGGCGCAAGGGCAATTGTGAACCAACGACCTTGTCCATGGTCCACAAGATATCCGCCATGCGCATGCGTGACGCGTAGCGCCCCGGCCATATCGAACGCCAAGGGAGCCCATTTTCCAGTTGGTGGTATTCCTCGACCAAAGTATCCATGCCTTCTACCGGTTGCGGTGCCAACTCACCATCCCAGGATTGCTTCAACTCCAGAAAGTCCCGCCGCGCCTGTGCACCGTGACTCGACTGATCCATTGCGCCAAGACCCCTCAGTTCCTCCATGGCCTCTGCCGTGCCCAGCGCCCGCAAGGCCTGCAAGGCAGCAAACCTGAAATCCACCGTCGCAGACTTCGCAAACGATACCAAGATGTCATTGGCAATGGCTGGTGAAAGCCGATAGGCGGCTTCGCGTGCGCAATGGGTCACGATCTTGATGCGGTAAGATTTGAATAGCCCCAAGAGCAATCCCAAGAGTGCCGCAATAGAATATGTGCCAATGAGTGCGACAACAAATGGCATTTGGGCCGCGATGCCGCCCCACAGTAGCAGGAGTATCCCGCCCACGAGAAGCAAAGGCAACGGCAAAAAGATGCGCAGTGAATACAACCAACCTTGTGAGGACAAAGCCCTTCGCACGCGTGACTCAAACTTGACAACGGTGCGCGGTGCAAATGCACTCACATTGCGGCTGATCCAAGTCGCACTTCCACCCAGCATTCCTGCGGTGCGCAGCAAAAAACAAACAATCCCGATCACAATTCCTGTTGACATGGTCTATGCTATCTGTTGATCGCGCTGCCTGCATTTGCGCGGGGCTACGCCCAAAGTTGCGTCAGCCTTCCGAAACAAGCAACAGCACCCTAATTGGGCCATCTGAAGTCTTGGTCTATCGTCTTGAGCAAACGCAATGTGTTGGGTTCCAACACAGGATCCCCGACGAGTTGCACAGGTATCTCAGCGCGGTCTTGGGCGTTGTGTTTGTGAAACAGCTCGACGACCGCACTTACTGCCCAGTCGTAGGTGATGGCCTGGCCAGCAGCGATTTCCAATCGGGAAATTTCCCCGAGGCGGGCGATACGCGTGGCCTCATTCCAGAGATTGACCCGCAGCGTACCCTCGTGGAGGACCCAGTCCTCGGCTGCTCCGATCTGCCCGATCACTTCGTGTACCCCTGGCACGAGGTCATCGGCTTGGTGACATTGTTTGCAACGCAACCAATCCCAGCTTTCGTAGGCGAGCAATTCGGGGCGTGCATAACAGGTCTTGCAATACACATCTGGAAACGAACGCCGCACAGCGAGTTGCGAGAAAACCAAGTCGTCCATTTGCTGCATGACCAGATCCAGTTCTTGGGCGTGCTGGATGCGGTCGCGCTTGGATTTGCGGCGATAGATTTGCGCGATCAGTTGGCGATGTGCGATGGCTAGCGCCGGCATACTTGCGACTGGGATGGGCTTGGTCTTGCCATCGGTCAAAGCCAGGAGTTCATTGCGGGCAAGTCCGGCGGCATCGGCGACCTCGGGCGATTGATCCTGAACCAAATAATGCAGCATTTGTACAGCCGATGGCGTGCCGACTGCCCGCAACGCTTTCACTGCGGCGAGGCGGCTCTCCCACCACGACCCATTGGCCAATTGCGCCAAAAACTTGACTGCCACATCGGGATGTAGGCGGCGAGCGACTTCCAAGGCCGCATAACGCTGGGCTTCGAGGCCATAGCGGACGAGTTTGTCTGAGGCGAACGCCAAAACCCCAAGCGTGCTGCTACTGACCAAGAAACCAATGCCAAAGATTTCAAAAGCACTCCCAGGCTCGACAAAAAACGCCATGGCAAAGGCCCAAAACCCGAGAAACGGTAGTATCGAAAAGAAAAATGGCAGTGTGAGAAGTTTGGGCGAGGCGCTCATTGCTTGCCTCAGCCGCCGAATTGTGCGGGTATCGCCATCGGTACCTCGCTGCCTAAACCAGCGAAATTTCCACACAGGACCCATCTTGAGCCGATGGCGGATGCGTGCATACATCCAAACCGCTCCCGAAACGAGGCCCAAAGTCAATCCGGCATCAGCCATGCTGCATATTGATCATCACACCAATACGGCCTTATTGCCCGATGTGTTGCAGGCGGATGGTTTGCTGCTGGTCTTTGGTCTGCAGGCGCAGTCCATAGTTCCCGCTAGCAAGGCCATCCAAATTCCAGATGGTAGCGGCAGGTGCAAAGGCAATGACAGGTAAGTCCCTGGTTTCCAAAACTCGTCCAGACACCACATCCAGCAATTCGATGCGGATCGTCTGTGACTGCCTAGCCGTCACGGTGAGCGTACATTCCGCGCCAGCGGGATTGGGGAATACTTGAATTGCTACCGGAAAGGTGCTCGCCGCCTCCGCAAGGCCCACGATGACCGTAGTCGGGTTGGAGATCGCGGCACGCTGCCAGTGATTTTCGCCAGCGACGCAGCGGTATCCCTTTGCAAATGTTTCGGTGGCGGCCACTTGGAGAATGGGCGAATACCAAAACTCGGCGGTGACGGTATCGGGCCTGATGTCCAAGATCCCATAACCATGACTCGTGAGCTCGGAATAGACGTGGTGAGGATTGGCGGCCGAAATGGCTCCCGCCACCAATTGTGCTAGAAACCCTGTGATACCCGCCTCATCAAAATTGCCTCGGGTGATGCTGGTGGGCAGAAATTCGACGGCAGCCGAACCTGCGCCTGTTGTCGAATTGTAGTTGTTGTAGTCGATCGGCAGGTCGCAAGTGAACGAGGTATGGATATCCCCGCTCAAAACGACATTGTTGTCGATGCCGTTTTGATCGAGGTGGCTGAGCACGCGCACGCGTTCGCCATTGTAGCCATCCCATGCACCTGAGTCTGCAACGGGGCCGTCTCCAAAATTGATGAGTCCACCGAGGCCAGCGGTGGAAAATCGGCCCATCATGCGCTCTTGTGCGAGCACGCGCCAGCGCGCACTCGACCCATCGATTTCCTGTGCCAGCCAAGCCCATTGACTGTCACCGATCATGGAATATTCGCCATTGGGGAGCGTGTCGCGGTCTCGCAGGGTGGTGGCGTCGAGCACCAAGAGGTCAAGCAGGTCACCGTAGGCAAGGCGGCGGTAGATCAAATCTGGCCGCGCTGGGTTTTGTAACCGCATCGGTACATATTCCAGAAAGGCTTGCTTGGATTCGGCCTCAAATTGTGGGGTATCGCCGTCGGTATCGTGGTTGTCCCAAGTGACTGTCCAAGGATGCATCTGCCGGGCGAGGCGCAAATCGGGGTCGAGCAGGTAATAGGCGTGCCGCTCGCGCCACTCGCTGAGGGTCTGGGGATCAATGGGCGCGGGCACAGGCACCCGCACTTGCTCATCTTGATCGACAAAATCATAGATGTAGTCGCCCAGGTGCACCACCAGGTCGATGTCGTCGCGCTCACCCACGCGGCGATAGGCATTGAAATAACCCGAGAAGATGCTGCTGCAACTCATCACGGCGAACCTCACCTGTGCCACAGCACCCGTGGGAGCCGTTTTGGTGCGGCCGACGACACTCGTTCGCCCCTGCACATCGCTCCAGCGGTACCAATAAAAGCGCCCTGGCAAGGGCAGCAATGCATCGACCTGAGCGGTCCAGTCGGCGGGTTGATCTGCGATGGCTGTGCCACTCGACACCAAGTTGCTCAGGCCAGCATCTGAAAACACTTCCCAATTGAGGGTGATCGGGGCGCTGCTCGGTCCCGGATCGACTTTGGTCCAGAGCAAAACGTGATCGACCGTGGGGTCAAACGATGCCACGCCATGCAAAAACGGCGCATGCGCCGTGTCGGCCATCATATTGGGTGGCAAGGTCTGCGCAGGCAAATGGGCTGCAAAAACCCATGCGAGGCATAGGAAGATCGTGGCGTGGTGTTTCATAGCTTTGGATCGAACAGCAATATAGCCAAGAAAACCCACAGAAGCCCAATCGTCGGCCCAACGTTGCGAAAACCGTTCGTCGGCCCTCTCCAAGACTTTTGGGGAAGGCCGACGAACGAACCCTTTAGCCCTGCAACGGCACCATTTCCACCAACTCCCATTCCGCTCCGATTTCCTGGGAGATGAGGCTGATCTTGGAGAAAACGATTCGCATGGGTAATGGCTGCGCCTTGATCGCAGCGAATATGTCGTCGGTGCAGGTCGCGTTGCGGGGATGCATCAGGGTGAGATGCGGCGCATGGATGCGCGGCACCTCGATGATGCCTTTGAGGATCGCTGTCCGCAATTGGTGAAAAGCGGTCTGGTCGCCGATGGCGGGCATGAGGACGCCCTTGCCTTCTGAAAACCGTACCGCCTCTCCAAAATCGATCACAATCGGGGCATGTTGGAGCCTCCGCAAATTCTCCAATACCAGCTCCAACGGGACGATTTCATCTTCGCGGCAGAGGGTGATATGTGCCTTGATGAGCGCATATTGCAGCGGATTGTAGGTCTGTCGCACCTGCTCGATCATGGCGGAATCGGCAGGATCGACAAAGAGGGTGAGTTGTAGGCGTCGTGTGCTCATCTTCTAGAAGTTCTATTTTGAAGGTTGTTCCAAAACCTGAAGCACCCAAGCCAGGCAGGCGTCTGTATCCATGATGGACCATGAATGTGGGTTGCGAGCGCCATCCAAGCGGATGCCTTTGCCTTGGCTCACAATCACTTGCGCATTTTGATTGCCCGCGATCTTGAGCTGATTGATCATCGACACAATGTCGATGCCATTCCAGTCATACAAATCGCGGTGGCGCTGGTTCATCAACCATTCTGTGTCGAGGTCGGTAAACATGAGCAAAGGCATTTTCTGGAGGAAGCGGGCATTGCCACCCATGGGCGCTCCATAGGCATAGATCGAATTTTGAACATATTTGTCGGGGAATGCTGCGGGCGAGCCACCATAAAGGCTATCGTAGTTGGCTTTCATCCAGCGGGCCTCATTGACCGCTGGCGCGAAGAGGTTCCTTGCGATTTCCCGCTCACAATATCCATAAAATCTGGCCTCGTCGAGCGGCGCATCCAATGCGAAAATGCCTTTGGGGACCAGGAAAAATTGATCCGGATTTTGGACGGCTTTCTCTGCGTATTTCAAGGAAATGATCGCGCCATTGGAGAGTCCGCCTAGCACAAAGGCATTTTTGGATACCTGATGTTGGATGGCGATTTCTTGAAATAGGCGGTCTAGGAACCTAAACTCTGCATTGCGATCGACTGTCCCCCAGTTGACGGACGGCACGACGACCAAGATACCGCCTTCGACAGCGCGCTCGTGCAGCTGAATCTGCCGCAACATGTTCTCAGTAGATTCGCCTCCCGATGGCAAAATCACCAAAACACCCTTGATGCTGGTCTTGGGTACATATTGATAGTAGTAAAGCTCGGTGGAATCGCCGTCGTTGATATAGAGGTTGTCTGGATCAGCGTGAGCTAGCGATATTTTCGCGGGCATCTGAGATTGGCAGGAGGCCGCAACCAAAACGAGCATCAGAAATAATAGTTGTTTCATTTTCCTTGCCAACAATTCGTTTCCTTTTTGATGCACAGCTGTGGGTCTGCATGATCAATTCCCTTTTTCAGCAGCGCTAAATTAGGAAAAGAAGCTTCCTTTTTGTCGGTGGACGGCGCTTGCGTGGGAGCTTCTGCTTTTTTAACGTTTGCGGAGCCATGCTGGAATCCATCATCCATGATGAAAAGCCGTTCGCGAACATGGGTAGCCGATCAAACCACAGACATCGGAAAGGTTTGCAAGGGGCCATTGCGGATCGACCTTGATCCCGACGCGGTTTCTTGCCCGCGCAACGCTTATAACTTTTATGCAAGGCTATTTCAGGACGATGCGCTATTCGTCGCTGATAGTTTCAGGTCACTTTTAGAAGGCGACCAAAATCCGCTATCTTCGAAACGAAATGGTCTTCGCTAGCAATCTCTTTCTGCTGTATTTCCTGCCCGTGTTTTTGGCGGTGTATTTGGTCACGCCTCAGAAGTTGCGCAATCTGGTGGCCTTGCTCGGGAGCTTGCTGTTTTACGCCTGGGGCGCGCCCAAATTTGTCTTTGTGCTGCTGGGCATCGCTGTCCTCGACTATGTGGTGGCGCTGCAACTCGGCAAGCGCGACCGACATCGCAGCAAGTGGCTCGCCCTCGCCGTGGTCTATAACCTCGGCCTCCTGCTCTATTTCAAATACGCCAATTTCTTCATCGAGAACACGAATGCGCTCTTGGGCGAGCTGGGCATTCACCAGATTGCCTGGACCGCTGTTGCGTTGCCTTTGGGCATCTCTTTTTACACATTTCAGCAGCTCAGTTACCTCATCGATGTCTATCGCGGCGACAAACCGCCCCTCAAAAATCCGCTGGATTATTTATTGCTCGTGGGTATGTTTCCCCACCTGATCGCCGGGCCGATACTGCGGTACCGCGACATGGCCGACCAAATCCGCGACCGCAGCGCCCAAGAAAACATCTCCTACCGCCTCAGCGGCATGATCAGATTTGCGATCGGCCTCGCCCGCAAGGTGCTCATTGCCGACACGATCGGCATGCAGGTCTATAAGATCTATGCCCTCCCCCATACCGAGCTGGACTTCACGCTCGCTTGGATCGGCGCGGTCGGTTATACCTTTGTGGTCTATCACGACTTTGCAGGCTATTCAGACATGGCGATCGGCTTGGCACGCATGATCGGCTTTCAGTTTCCAGAAAACTTCCGCACGCCCTACAGTGCCACGAGCATCACCGAGCTCTGGCAGCGTTGGCACATCACCCTCGGCAATTGGATGCGCAACTACTTGTACATCCCGCTGGGTGGCAACCGCACCAAACAACCTTGGCGGATGCACGTCAACCTTTGGGTCGTCTTTCTCGCCGTTGGCTTTTGGCATGGCGCTGCCTGGACCTTTATCTTGTTTGGCGTGTGGCATGGCATCTGGATCTCGCTGGAGCGGTCATTTCTGTTCCGATTTATGGGAAAATTGCCCAAAGTATTGCGTGTGGGCTGGGTCTATCTGCTGTGGACGATCGGCTGCGTCTTGTTCAATGCCAAGGACCTGGCGACGGCAGGTGCCTTTTACAAGGAAATGTTTGCGTTTCAAGTCAGCAAGACGCCCTACGCAGACCTGCATTTGGCGATGGGAAACAAGTTTTGGTTCATGATGGCGCTCTCGGCCCTGATTTGTTTCTCGGCGGCGGTCCCCAAGATCGGGAAATGGCAGGAGCGCACATTTGAGTTGCCCGACAAAGCCTGGCAGACCATGGCTTGGACGGGCCTGGCGATGATATTGCTGATGTTGAGCATCAGCGAAATCGCAACCATGGGTTTTCGCCCCTTCATTTACTTTACCTTTTGACGATGAAAGCCAAGCCCCTGCATATCGTCTGTTTTGCGCTGCTGCTGGGGCTGCTTTGGCTGCCTTTGTTGCAGGAAAATGTAGGCTTGTGGCAAGAGAAGCCGCTCGCGGGTGTCGAGGACAATACCGACTCCATCCCGCTCACACAGGCGACCTGGTTCAGCACACAATTTCAAGAGAACTTTGTCGCGCGGCAATACAAGTGGATGGGCCTGCGCCCGAGCATGGTGCGCCTGCGCAATCAGCTCGATTTCAGCTTGTTCAATGAGCCTTATTACTCGGTGGTGCTCGGGCTGGAAAATGAGTTGTTTGGACGCCGCTCCATGGAGACCATCCAAGGCAAAGACTATATCGGCGGGTCCAAAGTGCGTTACAACAGCCGCAATACCGCCATTTTGCAAAACCACTTTGCCAACCGTGGCGTGCAAATGCTCACGGTCGTGATGCCCAGCAAATTGCAGTGCATGCCGCAATTTCTCCCATGGGAAAACCTTGCATTCCCCGACAGCTCCAATTATCCCGCCTACATGGAGGCCCTGCGCAAGGAAGGCGTGAATCTCTTGGAACTCACCACCCCCTGCATCAATTGGATTGCGAGCGAACCACACCGCATTTTCCCACGCACGGGCACCCACTGGACAGATTATGGTGCCGTCTTGGCCGCCAATGTCATCGTCTCGGAAATGGAGCGCCTGCGTGGGCAATCCTACATCCACCCACGAATCGTGTCCTTTGAAAACAGCCTCGACATGCGCGGCACCGATGCCGATGCTGGCGACTTGCTCAACCTCATCCGCGACATCCCACCTGCCCAAATCGCCTATCCCAAATTGCAAATGGACACCGCAGGCAAAGTGAGGCCGCGGGTCTTGGTGATCGGCGACAGTTTTTGGTGGAAAATCTACAACCAAGGCATCCATCAGGCAGTCTTCGCCCCTGGCTCACAGTACCGCTACTACAACTACGAAGTCTTCAGCGACCAATGGAGCGGTGCCAAATACATCAACGATTTCGACCTCAAGGCCCTCGTTGAAAACATCGACTTTGTGATCCTTTGCGTCAACACCGACAATTTGCACCGCTATCCCTTTGAGTTTGTCGATCAGGTCTTGGGATTGTATTATCGGTGATTTAAAGAAGGTTTTGGCGTAGCGCCTCTGAATAAACAAAGGGGGAAAGTCTGCGCAGAAAATCAGCTGTGTAGCAAGCCGAACAAGCCTTTTTCAAATATGACTGCGATCCGATTTTGTCCTGAGATTTACGAATCTTCATGGAAATCCATACGTTTTGAATCTCAAACGGGTGTACGCTCCCGCCTTGCTGCGGGAGCACCTGTTCGTCTGCCCACAACAACGCTGTGGGCCGACGAATGCGCATTTTGATCATAGATTCGGCATCGCTGAATCATCGCTTGGCGGCCAATATCGTTCGTCGGCCCCCAAACTTGGCTTTGGGTAGGGCCAACGAACAACGTAATTCCTGCGCCTGCTCCCGCTCTCTGAGCGGGATCCTACAGCCATCTCACTTCCCCTTCCCAGACTTCCAGATGAACCCATCCACGACATAATGCGTCACCTGCGGCAGCGACAGCAGCGGCACGATGATCGCCAGGGTCGCGTGGTCGGTCACATAGGGCAATACATCTGCCCAAGGGAACAATCCCGTGTGGTCGCGCCAGACGAGGCCGTCCCAAAGGCCCTCTTCCAGGTAGGCGAGCGCCAACAAAAGGCCTAGAAAGACAGGGATGAAAGCCACGCGAAAGCCGACTTTCATCCAAAGATTGGGGGCTGGCAACGCCGTAGGATGGGTTTGTTGTTTGCGGCCATACATCCACACCATCGCCATATAGGGCAATCCATGCGCGATGACATTGGTCGCTGTAAAGGCAAGGTCGCCATTGTGCAAGACGATGCCGCTGTACCAACTCAGCCCAGTCCCGAGCAAAATCAGATTTTTGGGAACATTGATGCGCTGATTGGTGATCGCCATCCGCAATTCCTTGACCACATAGACCGCAATCACCAGCAGATAGATCACAAAACCGACCTTCGCCAGCGCGGGCATGGGCAGCGCCCAAAAATCATCCTCCACAAACCAACTAAAGTTGCGCGGCAAATGGGTATGCCAATACAAGATTGGATACAGCGTGAGTGCATAGACCGTGATCTCATCGAGGCGGCGCTCCCACAGGGCGCGGCCGTCTTGCCGCGCATACACGGCCATAAAGCCATATTGCTGCCGCACAAAGTGAAAGACTGCCATGTAGGCGAGCACCCGCCAAAACACCATCGGGCCGATCATGTACAGCATCATGCCACCGAGCCACACGAGCAAGGGCGTATAAATGAGTAGATTGCGGTAGCGGTCAAACTCCCTCGGATCCAAATAGGTGCGCCACAACGTGCTGTACACATGGGCCACATCCACCCCGACGATCAAGAGCAGCCAAGCCTGAGGCGGCATCGCTGCATTGTCTTCAAAAAAACGGGGAAACAGCAGCACCGCAAGCGTAGCTGCAAATGCGGGCGCGAGGATGAAGACCCCATCCACCCAGGATTTGTAGATCCAGGGTTGCTTGTAGGGCGATATTGTGGTCGAGGATGCGCCCATGGTCGCTAGCTAGGGACCGCCTGCAAAGCCGCAGCCGCGGCGACGATGCCTCGGTGAAAGGCCTCCTCAAAAATGGAAATGCCGCTCAGGTCACTGTGCGCGAAGTGGATATTGCCGATCGGCTGCCGCGCTTGTGCCAGCGCCGCGCCGGTGATGAGGCCCGGTACGGGCCGCACCATGCCATGTCCCCAGCGCCAGACATCGAGCTGCTGCACCTGCGCCGAGATGCCCGGATGCATAAACTCCATGTCGGCGAGCACGCGGTCGCGCAAGGCGTCATAGTCCTGTGCCAGTAGCCATTTGCGGGCCTCGGTGGGCGGCAAATGTGTGATCGGCTCATACCATGTGAGCACGCCTGCGGTCGGTGCATGCTGCGCAAGCGACTGATGCCCCGCAGACACATAGCCGAGCGATGCACGGTTGTAGGCGACATTGTCCCAACACATGCCTTTGAGCAGGCTATTGGATTGCAGATCGACACGCAGGTTGGCGACCAGCCAGGGTGCATAATCAAAACCTGCAAGTGCATGGGTGTAGCCACGCACGACGTGCTTGGCCACATATTGCGGGCCTGCAAATACTGCCGCGCGGGCACGGATGTGCAAGGCATTGGCGGGCTGCGCGAGGTCGGTCACCATGGCCTCGATGCCCTCGTCGGTATTGGTGACCGAGGTCGCCATATGACGCGGCAACCATTGGCTGCCGGGCTGCAAACCTGCGCACAAATGATTGGTAAGCCAGGCATTTCCCTCTGGCCATGTCAAGACCGCGCCGCTCTCTGCATTGGCCCCGCCGCCTGAGCGGGCAGCAAAATAATGCAGCCCTGCCCACGCCGAACACTCGGCCATCGGCATGCCATAGTCATCACGGCAGCAATAGTCGATATACCATTTCAAATGCGCGGCGTCATAGCCTCGCTCCTCCAAATAGGCTGCCATCGTGAGGCCATCCAAACGCAAGATTGCGGGGTCTTGCGAACTCGTCTCGGCCGGGATCACAAATGCCTTTTTGCCATCGGCACCCACGGTGCCTTTCCACGCCTCGATCTCCTCAAAAAACCGATGGATTTGGGCCAATTCGGTGTCGGGTACGCCTGTATGGGGCACGAGGCCATTTTGCCAAATGCCATGGATTTGCAGGCGCTCTTGGGGCGAATGACAGAGGTATAACTCGTTGAATATCGGTCGCTGCGCGCGGTCGTAGCCTTGCACGACATCGATCTGCGCGAGAAACTGCATCAGGCGTGTATTGCTGGCATCGGGCACTGGGAGATAGTGCGCGCCCCAAGGATGCAGCAAGCCGTTTTGATTCCCGCCTCGGGCATTGCCGCCAAGGTCTGCCTCCATCTCGATCAGCAAAAAATCTTGAAAACCACGCTGCCGCAATTCCCAGGCGCAAGCCAATCCGGCCACGCCACCCCCGATGATCAAGAGCTGTGTCTCGATCTCACGCACAGCCGCCACAGGCTGCGCTGCATGCGGGGCATCGGGCCTGAGCCGATGCCCGCTCTTGAAATCGGGCCCCAACAATTGGCCCGTGATCGCGTTCCGCTGGGCATCGCCACAAGAGAAAGCGCCACTCCCAAGCGCCCATACGCCGAGGCCAGCAACACCCAAGCGGCCTAGAAACTTGCGGCGCGAAATGGAATCATCTTGCATCATTCCTCATCCAATCGAATTGCATCCTCTGACCGTAGCTTCGCCATCATTCCTCATATTTTGCCCATTCGGCCTCAAAGTATTGCACGAGCGCTTGATTGTTCAAGCGATTCACTTCTACATCTGTGCGCACCATGTCGGTCGGGAAATGCAGCATCTGTGCCACCGTCTCAGGATCGACAAAACGCAGGCCCTTGGGGTAGATTTCAGGAATGGCCCAGGGGCGATGCATGGCCAATATATAGCCCCATTCCCCAAATGAAGGCACGTAGGCATGGTAAGGCACGGTGTAAAATCCTGCCTCGCGGATGGTGCGATCGACGCACCAAAACGATCGCGGCGCGACATAAGGCGAGGTGCTCTGCACAGCTGCAATCGCCCCATCGGCCATCACGCGGTCCAATTCTTCATACAGGTTCAGGGAATACAATTTCCCGACCGAGTAATTGACTGGGTCGGGGAAATCGACGGTCACAAAGTCAAACTTTTGCTGGCAGGCGCGCAGCCATGTGAAGGCGTCGGCGTGGATGACGGTGACTTTGGGGTGGGTGAATGCGTGGCCATTCATCTCGGCAAGCTCGGGACGATCGGTGAAGAGCTGGGTGACCTCGGCATCGAGGTCCACAAGCGTGATATGCTCCACGCTCGGGTATTTCAGGATTTCACGCACGGCGAGACCGTCGCCGCCACCCAGCACCAAGACGTCTTTGGGGGACTTCACGGCCGAGAGTCCAGGATGCACGAGTGCTTCATGGTAGCGGTATTCGTCGCGGCTGTCAAATTGCAGGTTGCCGTTGAGGTAGAGCCTGAAGTGGTCACGCCCACGGCTGAGCACAATGCGTTGGTAGGGCGAGGAGGCCGCATAGACGACCTTGCCGGGATAGGTTTGGTTTTCTGCGAAGGAGAGGATTTTTTCGCCGTAGGCAAATCCCAAGCCCAAGGCAATCAATGAAATGATGCCCGCCAAGCGCAGGCTGGCAACCGATCTGATTTTGTCTTTGAAGGCTTGCACCGCCCACAATGCCACCGCGACATTCAAGATGCCAAAAAGCAAAGCCGTGCGGATGAGCCCGAGGTAGGGCACCAACACGAGCGGGAAGAGCAGCGACGCCAAGAGCGCGCCGATGTAGTCAAACGTGAAAATATTGCTCACCAAGTCTTTGAAGTCAAACTCATCCTCCAAGATGCGCATGAGCAGGGGAATCTCCAGCCCTACAAGAATGCCTGTGAGCGCGACCTGACCATACAACAGCACTTTGAAAGCGGTCACCATCTCAAACAAGACAAACAAAAAGGCCGCACTGAATCCGCCGACCAAGCCGATCAAAATCTCGACGCGGATAAATGTGGGAATGAGGTTTTTTTGAATGTACTTGGAGAGGAAGGAGCCGATGCCCATCGAAAACAGATAGGCTCCGATGACCGTGGAAAACTGCGTGACGCTATCGCCGAGCAGGTAGCTCGCGAGCGCACCCGCAACGAGCTCATAGATGAGCCCGCAGGTCGCGATCACAAACACAGAAAGCAACAACAATCTCGTCATGCAGATCGGCGATCAATCAACAATGAATACGCGCCACTTGCAAGCGGCGCAGGGGAGCATGCAGGTAGCCTGCTCAACCATGAATGGCTGCTGCGACGATGATCGCGATGCCCAAAAAGGCAGCGCCGACAGTGATGGCCACGGCGACATTCTTATTGTCCACGATCTCCTTCCACATCTTGAACGGCGTGATCCATTCAAAGACAAAGGCAGCGACGACGAAAATAATGATGCCAGAAAGCGCGAAAGCGGCTACGTTGACAAGGATTTTCCAGTTGATGACGTCCATATTCTTGCGATGCGATTATTTATGATCGGGGCCATCGTGGCCGCTATGGGAATACAATGAACCTGAGAAGATATTGAGCAGGCGAATGCCGCGCGCTTGTGTATAGCCTAGGCCCACGAGCAAGCTCAGGGCAAATGCGATGTAGAAGAGTGGCAATATGGGGATGCGATTTTTCATATCGATAAGACGATCTAGGCGTTGCGCTGCTTTTCAAAGCCTGCACTGCGGATGATCACAAACATCGGGGCTAGCGAGAGCAACAACAATACCCCGAACACGTTGGTATAAATAGGTGCACCGCGCACGACGGTGATCGTCGCTGTGCCCACGGAATCTGACAACGATGACGTGACCATCTCATAATTTCCGGCAGGGACTTCATTGAGGATCACATCGACCGATTTGCTCCCTTCGGTCCAGTTCTCACCGTCTGTATAGCCGAAATAGTATTCGGCACCGGCCACAAATTCATAATTCTCATTGGTCTCCAAGTTGTGCAAGACGCCTTGGTACTCGACCCAATGGTTGTCGAGGCCCGAGTCGGCCCTGAGCTGGATTTCGACGTTGCTGATCCCATTCCCGATTTCAAAGGGGCCGGAAACGTGGTCGGTGGTATCGGGAAATGCGCGTTTTTCTTGCAAGACCGACTGATTGGGTAAGGAGGCGTCTGTTGCAAAAAACAGTACAATTGTGAGCAGCATGCTCACGATATAGGTCGGCAAGACCCAGCGCAGATCGACCTTGTGGGGGTTGGGCTGATTGGCGCCGACACCTATCCTGCGCACTTTGTTTTTGGGTGGCGTCCCAAATGCTTTTTCCACCACTTGGGGATCCAAGTATTCGCCCAGTGACCAGATGAGGCCACCTTCCTCGAGTTCCACCGACAACATGCGTGGTGCAGCGACGAGGTCGCGGGTCTGCGCCTTGTCACCGACCTTGACCTGCCAGTAAAATTCGCCCAAGACGTAAAATACCTCGGCCTCCCCTTGTGTGAGGAACTTAAAATCTTGCTTTTGATAGTGGATATTGTTGGCCCCTGCGAGCCCGAGTGGGCCATCGTGGATCATTTTGATCCAAGACCAGTGCCCATAGGCATGTGCAAGAAAGCGAAATCCGTGGTAGGGATTGAAGAGCAGGTATTCCTCCCATTCAAAGTGAAATTCGCGCACGATGCGGGCCATGAAGCCGATCACCACCCAGGTTTTACCTTCAAATGTCGCCTTGGAGCCGATTTCAAAGCGCGGCTCGCGGGTGATCATCTCCTTTACCTTGCTCAGGATGCGGAAATTGTCGTCGGTGAGGTCGGCCACTGCGCCGCAGTGCTTGCAGGCAGCTGCTATGGTCTGCCCAGGCGCGAGCAAAGTGACTTGCCCACCGCAGTTGCGACAGTTGAAGGCTTTCACGCCTCCCATCGGGGTCATGCGGATCTGCTCACCAGCCATCGAGGGTCCTCAGGTTTTGAAAGTTAAAGGATTCAAAAGGCATATATTCGCCCAGATAGAGCTGTCGCCCATTTTCTTTGATCGTCACAGATGCAAATGCGCCATTGGCTGCCCGGAGATCGATGCTCTTGGCTGTCTCTTTGGGGGTGAAGGAAAATGGCAGCTCGCCTTCGCTCGCTGCATAGGTCACGACTTTCACATCTTCGATGAGATATTCGTCCCCTTTGATCTTGGCTTGCTCCATTGGGGCATGCATCGCCGGCAGTTGCAGGTCGGGATCGTCGGTCGCAAAGGTCATCATATAGGCCCCTTGCGCCTCGGCGAGCCATCCTTCGGAGCCATCGTCATACAACGCATACCATTCACTCCAGGTTCCTGCGCTATAGACGACCTTGATGCGGCCGACCAAGGTAAATTGTTTCCCCCGGTAGCCGCCTGTCGTGCCGACTTGAAAGGGCGACATGTCATCGAGCAGCTCTGCGACCTTGCCCAGCTTCTCCAAGTGCATATCATGCCGCACCACCATAGACTGGCAGTAGGTACAGGTGCTTTGCACCGACACCGACGACCTAAAAATCAATGGCGCACCACAGTTGGGGCAGGCGTATTGTTGCATGGAGCCAAGTTAGTGAATCAAATTAGAAATTAGAAATCGGCGATTAGAATTGATGAGCTGGGAATGCAGTTTGCAATATGTCTATTGGTGGTGCAAAACCTGAGGCATTGCCCGATTGGCGATTGTTGCTCCCTTCGGGGGATGAACAATCGCTTTTACATTTGTCCGTTTGCGGTAGCCTTGTTTTGGGTTTGAACTTGGATATCGATAGGTTTGCCTGAAGTTACTTTTGGGGGATGATATATGGAATCTGAGATTCGTATGGTCTGCAAGGTTTGTGGGAATGCCTCCCAAAATGTGCCTTATGTAGCGCGGGAGATGATGTATGGCTTGCGGGATGAATTCGACTACTTCGAATGCGTCGCTTGCAAGTGCTTGCAGATTGCTGCGTTTCCTGCGGATATGTCGCGCTACTATCCATCGCATTATTATAGCTTCCATGCTTACGATGGAAAGAAATTCAAGGGCTTGCTGGGCGCGCTCAAACGCCTGCAATACACCGCCGCCATCCACCGCAAAGGCTTGTTTCAGAAGACTATATGCGCGTTGTTGGACGTACCTGACTACCGTATTTTCAAGGGTTTGGGCGTGAAGCAAACAAGCCGTATCCTGGATGTGGGTTGCGGCAATGGGCGTAGTTTTCTATATCCATTGGCAGCGGTCGGTTTCCAGCACTTGCTTGGATGCGACCCCTTTATCGATGGCGACATCGACTACGCGAATGGCTTGCAGATCCAAAAGGCACCGATCGCGCAGATGATCGGCCAATGGGACATCATCACTTACCATCATTCCTTTGAGCATGTGGCCGATCCGCAAGACAATCTGGCATGCATAGCCCGCCTGCTTGCGTCAGACGGGGTCTGCATCATCCGCATCCCGACGGCCTCCTCCTGGGCATGGGAACATTACCGCACCAATTGGGCGCAGCTCGATGCGCCCCGGCACTTCTTCCTTCATTCCCGTGCAAGCATGGCCCTGATGGGTGAGCGCGCAGGCTTGGAACTGTACAACGTCGTCTATGACAGCCGCCACTTCCAATTCAGTGGCAGTGAGAAATATGTTGCCAATACCGCCCTGGCAGAGCCGCGCAAGAAAGGACTGTTCAGATTCATCACCCGCAAATGGAAGAAATGGAGCTACATCCGCCAAGCCAATACCTTGAACCGCGAGGGCCGTGGAGATCAGGCGGGATTCTATTTTCGAAAAAAAGCAGGGGGAGAGACTGGCAATTAGAGATTGTAGATTTTGTGCTTCAAGCATACTTAGGAATATGTTATTGAAAACGCATTCCTAAGCCCATTTCTAATCTCTCATTTCTATTCTACCCGCTTTCCAGACACCAATTGCCAAAACGAGCAATGGGCGGTTGCATGCCTCAAGCACCCAACCGCCCATTCCTAATTCCTAATTCCCAATTACTTCGCGTAAGCAATCGCGCGCTTCTCGCGAATCACAGCCACTTTGATTTGGCCGGGGTATTGCATTTCCTTCATGATCTTCTCGGAGATGTCGAATGCGAGCAAGTCGGCTTGCTCGTCGGTGACTTTCTCTGACTCCACGATCACGCGCAGCTCGCGGCCCGCTTGGATCGCGTAGCTCTTGCTCACGCCTGGATAGGCAAGGGCGAGGTTTTCGAGATCCTTGAGGCGTTGGATATAGCCCTCGACGATCTCGCGGCGCGCACCTGGGCGTGCACCGCTGATGGCGTCGCAGGCTTGGATGATCGGTGCAATGTTGCAGGTCATCTCGATCTCGTCGTGGTGGGCACCGATGGCGTTGAGGATATCGTCTTTTTCGCCATATTTTTTGGCGAGTTCCATGCCGAGAATGGCGTGAGGCAGCTCTGGGGCATCCTCAGGCACCTTGCCGATGTCGTGCAACAGGCCAGCGCGTTTGGCTGCCTTGGCATTCAAGCCCAGTTCTGCAGCCATCGTGGCGCAGAGATTGGCGACTTCGCGGCTGTGTTGCAGCAGGTTTTGGCCATAGGAAGAGCGGTATTTCATGCGACCGATGAGGCGCACGAGTTCGGGGTGCAGACCATGTACACCGAGGTCGATCACAGTGCGTTCGCCTGTCTCGACAATCTCGTCGTTGATCTGCTTGGTGACCTTTTTCACGACCTCCTCGATGCGGGCAGGGTGAATGCGGCCGTCTTGTACAAGCTTGTGCAAGGATAGGCGTGCGATCTCGCGACGCACAGGGTCGAAACCGGAGAGGATGATGGCCTCGGGCGTATCATCCACAATGACTTCGATGCCCGTTGCGGCTTCGAGTGCGCGAATGTTGCGTCCTTCGCGACCGATGATGCGTCCTTTGATGTCGTCGTTTTCCAATTGGAAGACAGAGACGGTGTTTTCAATGGCGTGTTCAGCGGCGGTGCGTTGGATCGTCTGGATGACGATCTTTTTGGCTTCCTTGTTGGCGGTAAGCTTGGCTTCCTCCATGATTTCCTTCATCTGGGCCGAGGCGCGAGTGCGGGCCTCGTCGCGCACAGCTTCCATCAATTTCTCGCGTGCAGCATCGGCGCTCAGGTTGGCGACTTTCTCCAATTGGCTCACTTGGCTCTGGATCAGCTTTTCCAATTCTTCCTGGCGGCTGCCGAGCACCTCACGTTGGCGGCTCACTTCGGTGTTGAGGGTATCCAATCGGGTTTGATCCTTCTTGACTTGCTCATACTTTTGGTTGAGTTGCGCCTCTTTTTGCTTGACACGCACCTCAGATTGCACAAGACCTTCGGTTTTCTTCTTCTGTTCGGCCTCAGCGGCGTTTGTCATCTGATTCATTTTCTCGCGGGCCTGCATCATGCGGTCCTTGGCGAGGTTGTCGGCTTTGAGATCGGCTTCCTTGAGGATGCCCTCGGCTTTGAGTTTCGCTTGATTCAGCGTTGACTCAGCCATGGCATTGGCAGACTCTATCTCCTTTGCGGTGTTCGCTTTTTTGATCATGTAACCGATGCCAAACCCTGCTGCGAGGGCTACGACCGCGATTACGGCTAAAATAACTGGATCCATGTGTTCATCTTCCTTTTAAATGTATAAAAAAATAGGAAGAGACAGACCTCATAGGGCCGATGCTCAGGGATGCGTCGCTAGAAATCAGGAGGGCATCAAGGGTATGCTCGCCTCCTCAGTATTCAAAATGGCCTCGTTGAGCACCTCGTCGATCCGATCGAGGCTTTCATTGGCCGAGCGCACATTGGCCCGCAACCTGCCTGCTTGATTCAGGTTGTCGGTAGCCAATTCCAGACAGCACATGATGACCAAATCGAGGTCGTCTTGCACGCTGAAGCGGTCTTTGTAGGCCTTGATCCTATCACTGATCAGTTTGGCCGCGTTGCGAACAGCCTCTTCCTCTTCTGCTTTTACCAGAAGTGGATAGGGACGATTCATTATATTGACTTTGATCGAATACTTTTCCAAAACGTTTTTCCTTTCACACCAGTCCTTCAACTCAATCGCCGATCAGTTTCAGGCATTGGTCTATCTCTCGTATATACTCATTCACTTTTTTCTTTAGTTCTTCTGTAGCGGCATCGTCTCTGTGCTCCACCAGTCGGGCCAATTTGGCAAGCTCCTGCTGCTCAGCCATGTCTTTCAACTCCTGCTGTTGCTGCTGGATCTTGCGCTCCAATTCCAAAATACGTTGATGCAGCGATTGATTCTCAACAACCAGTCCTTGGGACTTCTGGTTCAGATAATCCGCCTTTTCTCCGATTTCGGCCAGTCTTGCCAGCAAATTCTCCACGAAGTACGCTTTTTTTAAGCCAACAGGTAAAGCTACAAATTTATCCGCGCATTCAAAACCTTTGCTGCAATCAGGATTCCTTAGCAGCTTGTAAGGCACTCATTTACGAATTTCCAAGCCGAGATCTTTTTCCAGCTTCTCAAAGACCTTGCCCATGAGCTTGTCCACCACCTGATCTTGAAGCGTCTGGGTGTCGTCGAGGATGGCGAGATTGAGCAAATAGCTTTTCTTGCCCGCGCCAATGCTGTCGCCCTTATAGACGTCGGTGATGCTCACGCTCCTGATGAGCTTGGGGTTGGTGCCCTTGATCGCTGCCGATACGGTTGCAAATCGCACGTTTTCAGGCACGATCGCGCTGATGTCGCGGTTCACCGTCGGGAACTTGGACATGGGCTGGTAGGCTACTTTGGCCTTTTTGTATTGGCGGATGACTTGCTCCCAGAGGACCTCGGCATAGAAGACATCGCTTTTGATGTCGCGGCCCTTGAGCAGGTCGGCATGCACCGCGCCATAGCGGGCATAGACCTTCTCGCCCTTGAAAAGTTCGACGCCGTAGGCAAATGAGGGATGGCCTTCGATTTCGCGTGACTCCACATTCAAGCCAAAATAGGCGACGAGACGCTCCATCTCGCGGGCGATCGTGAAAAAGCCAGCCTTGGCCGTCTTGGCCGACCAATTGGCAGGGGCGACATTGCCGGTGAGGAAAAAGGCGATCCACTCCTGCTCGCTGTAACCTGTGCCAGCCTTGTAGGAATATGTCTTGCCAAATTCAAAGAGCCGCAAGTCGGTCTGCTTGCGGTTGTGGTTGTGCTCGATCACGTCGATGCCGGTATAGACCATCGCATCGCGCATGAGCGCAAGCTCATCGCTCAGATTGTTCACCAAGTTGGCGGTCGTGTCCTTGCGAAACTTGTTGGAGACCAGTGGATTGGTCACCATCTCATTCCAGCCGCTGCCAGCGAGGTAGTCAAAGTATTTCTGGCGAATGGCATTGAGGTCGAGGTCCATTTTCAGGTTCAAGGCCATGCGGCTTTGAGCTGGAAAAGGTACGTTGTTGTAGCCATAGAGCCGCAAAATCTCTTCCATCACGTCTTGTGGACGCGTCACATCGACGCGGTACAGGGGCACGGCGAGTTGCAAGAGGTTGTCGTCGCCAGCCTTGGCGACGAGGATGTCGAGCGTGCTCAGGATCTCCACGACCGTATCGGCGCTGAATGTCGTACCCATGAGCTTGTTGGCACGGGCGAGGTCAAATGTGATCTCGCGTGGCAAAAACTCCTGCATGCCCACGTCATGCAGGCGCGAAAGCTTACCTCCTGCCAATTCCACAATCAGGTAGGCGGCCCGCAGGGCAGCCAACTGCGTGGTGTTGGGATCGATGCCGCGCTCGAAACGGTAGCTCGCGTCGGTCTTCATGCCGAGGCGGGCACCACTGCGACGTATCGCAGAAGGCTCAAAGTAAGCGGATTCCAAAAAGATGTTTTGTGTCGTGGCACTCACTTCTGAGTTTTGCCCACCCATGATGCCCGCGATGCCCACTGGGCCTTCGCCATCACAGATCATCAGGTCTTCCCCAGCAACGATGTTGCGCTCCTGCCCATCTAGCGTGGTGAACTTGATGCTCTCCGCGAGGGTCTGCACCGTGATGGCTTGCCCACGAATGTGGTCTGCATCAAAGGCGTGCAGAGGCTGGCAGAGTTCGTGCAGCACATAGTTGGTCACATCCACGACATTGTTGATCGGCCGCAGGCCGATCGCCTTCAAGCGGTGCTTGAGCCAGTCTGGGCTCTCGGCCACGGTCACGCCAGCGATATAGATGCCGACGTAGCGTGGGCAGCGCTGTGGCTCGGGCAGTGAAACCGAGATGGGATTGGAAATGAGGTCATGCGGCAATGGCTCCACATGCGGCATGCGCGCCTTCTTGCGCAAGAGGGCAGCTACGTCGCGTGCAACGCCGTAGTGAGAGGCGGCATCGACACGGTTGGGCGTGAGGCCGATTTCCAGGGTGTAATCGCTTTGCAAATTGAACAGCTCGGCAGCTGGCTTGCCGATCGGCGTCGCCACTGGCAAGACCATAATGCCATCATGGCTGCTTCCAAGACCGATTTCGTCCTCGGCACAGATCATCCCACAGCTCTCTTCGCCACGGATCTTGGCCTTCTTGATGTCAAAAGGCTCACCGTCTTTTGGGTAGAGTTTTGCACCGACGGTCGCCACAATGACCTTTTGGCCAGCTGCGACATTGGAGGCGCCGCAGACGATGGGGATCAAGGCTCCCGTGCCGATATCGACGGTCGTGAGGCTCAATTTGTCTGCCCCTGGGTGCTTGACACAGGTCATCACCTCGCCAGTCACCATACCTTCCAGACCACCAGGATGCAGGTCATAGCGTTCTATGCCCTCCACTTCGAGACCTGCCATCGTCAACCTGTTCCCCAAATCCTCGGGCGACCAATCAAAATCGATGTATTGTTTCAGCCAGTTGTAAGAAATCTTCATCACATAAAATTTGTGCCAAATTACACAAACCTGCTTTAGGAATGAATTTTCAATCGTGCCGATTCATCGATTTTGATCGGTCGTGACCGCAGCTGAACCGTGAATTGGAAGCTGGACTGGAAATGCAGCACTGCAGCCGACGCAGTCGCCCCTCTAAGGTAGCCCACAAAAAAATCGCCCACCATCGGTAGAGTGGTGGGCGAAAGAATCAATCAGCAGATATAGGATTGGAACAAAAATCGTAGCCGAACCAATGATTTACCTTGACGAGAACCAAAATCAATTTCGGTGTAGGTAATTCGGATCGCAAACAGTAGTCGGGGGCCGTGGGGCGGAAAAATTCCCCCTGTCCTCGTCTTGGATATGCATTGATCCGGCTATATCGTGTGGTAGGTTTCTCGTTGGTGCTACACCAATGGTGAGAATCTACCATGAATCTCAAAGGACGTACTTTGAAGGATGCAAACCTTTTCCTATCTTAGCCCATTGTGTGGCGGGCGTCGATCGTGGTCACACGACTTTCAAAGTTTTAGGCACAAAGCCTTGCAAAAAGCGTTCATTGCCAACCGCTCGATTTCCGATTGGTTAACTGATTTAAAATTGTGGAAATTCTTGAGGCTCCGAAACCCCAAATAAGAGCATTTTTTGGGTGGATGGAGGCCAAAATTTAGTATAATTCTCTTATTTACAGCAGGATACAAAAAATATTCACCTCTAAAGCATGGCCAAGCCAGATGCGCTTTTCCTCTTGATCAAGTCCCTCACGCCAAGTGAGAAGGCACTTGTGCGCCAAGTGGATAAGGGGCAAGCTGGATATCTCGCCTTGTTTGACTTCATGAGTCGGCTGCGTGAATATGACGAGCGCAAGGCCAAAAAGAAGCTGCAACAGCTCGGCCACGACATCAATTTTGCCTACGCCAAAAATTATTTGACCAAACATATCCTGCGCGTGCTGCGGGAGCATGAGGATTCTGGTCAATACGCTAGCACTCGCCAACTGCAAGAGATCGAGTTGCTCATGCGACGACGCGTTTTTGATTTGGCGGAGAAGATGCTGGTCAAGGCCCGTGAAAAAGCGCTGGCCGAGGAACGCTGGCACGACTTCCTTCAAATGAGCCAAACGGAGATGGCACTGCTCCTGGAAGCAGGCGGCCCCTTGGCCGACAGCCTCGCGCAGATCGACCAACTCAATGCCGCAAGGCGCGATGCCCGCGCACAGTTGCTCAATTTGGGCGAGTTTGAGGACCTCTACCACCACTACCGGCCTATCTTGAAGCGCAAGCAATCTGCCCGCAACGAATGGGACCTTGCCTTGGTGAAACAATTTGCCGAGCACCCCCTACTCTCCTCAACTAGCCAAGCAAAAAGTGTGCGCGCGTTGCGCATCTATTATATGTGTGCCACGATGGTGCAGACCTACTTGGGGCAATACGCTGCGGCACACACAGCACTGCTAGGCAGCCTCGACCTGTATCAGCGTCACAAATTCCTCTGCGACGACTTCCCCGACGGTTACCTCCACGATCTTTGGCGCCTCGGTGGTCACCAACTTCATGTCGGTGCCTATCCTGAGGTCGAGCGCATACTCGCAGAGATTAAGATCGAGCGCGAGGGTCGCGGCATCCATAGTGCAGATATCTTTGAAAAATATAGCCGCCTGCTCCTGAGCTATGCGCTCACCACCAAGCGGTATGATCTGGTCACCATCGAACTCAGTCAGCTTCATGAGGGCTTGATCGGCTATGCTGAGGCAATTCCATGGACTTCGCAAAGTGTATTGCTACTGCTAGTGGCGCGTTTCCATTTTGAGCAACGCAACTTCAAAGAGGCCAAGCTGTATTTGAACCAGATTCTGGACCACCCTGACCGGGGGCAACGAGAGGATATGACTAGCCTGGCACGCATCATGCTCATCTTCATTTACTTTGAAAATGGCGATGGCGACCTCACCGAAGCGACAAGCCGCTCTACCCGCAAATATCTCCAACGTCGTGATACACTCTATCAGTTTGAGCGACGCATCTTGCGCTTCCTAGAGCAAAACTCCTTCTCAGACCAAGGCAAGCAACTGCAACAAGCCATGCAACAGTTGCACACCGACCTTACGGTCATCTTCCAAGACCCACTAGAAGCCAACATTTTGGCCTTCTTTGACATCATGGGATGGCTGGTGGGCAGGCAGAAGTAGATTTGACCGCAGTTCTGGATTTTACGATTTTGTAAATTTTGCCAATTCCGCAGGAATGGCCCCCAAATATGTGATGGGTACATTTAGGGCAAGTTCGCGACCTTGCCCTAAATGGGCATGTTTGATAAAACCTGCCTTTCCTGCGAAAATGGCATGCATTAAATGATTTTGATCCAGAACTGAGGTCGAATTTTCAATATCTCTAGAATTCAGCACTTCTGTGAATTCTGGAAATCTTGCGAAACAAAAAAGCCGCCCATAAGGCAGCTTCAGTATTTTAATCGCACACGAGGTGCTTAGCGCTTCGTTCCGTTGGGGAGATTGCCACCCGATTGTGGGCCCGAGCGATTGCCATCGATGATAATCTGAATGCCAAGACCACCATAGGTAACAAAGTAGCTGGAGCCGGTGAGTTGCTCGACGGTGATACAACCACAGGTGTTGTAGAGCTGTATAAATGCAGCCGGCTGATATCCAAAGCTAGGTGCAGCAAGCGTCAATACCTGATTTAAGATATTTGTGGGTATCAGAGCGCTTTGCGGTCCTGGGCCTCCAAGCGCGAAACCGCCACCCTGAGGGGGATTGCCAGACTGACAAAGACCCGTGAAGGGCAAGCCTAGCAGCAAAAGCATCACTGTTATAAAGCCAAATTTTCTCATTTCCCTGCGAAAAGGATAGATAATTGTGCGAAAGGTCGATAGTTTTATTGAAAATTGCAAACTATTTGTAGAATTTTCCAATCTTGACCGTCGGTTCTCCGCCGCTATTTCCCGCCTATTTTGTCGAGGTTTACCTTTTTGCCACGGTCAAAACGCACCAAAAAGGCGTCGCCATGCCCGCTTCGTCTGATCTTCACAAGATGGCGCATCGCCTCCTGCTCTGTGAGGTAGCGCCCCACAAAAAAGACACGGCGACCACTGATCTCCCGCTCAAAAACTTCGGGCTGGTATTCGCCAAAGCTCGACAAGAAGCTTTGCTGCACAGTGCGCCCCAATACGGCGATTTGCACCGCATAAAACCCGTCATCGCGCGCATTGCCTGTCGTCATCGGATTGATGCTTTTGGTACCAACCGTGGTGATCGGCGTACCCTGCCGCGTCGCTGCGGGCAAGGTAAACGGCGGAACTGCCAAGATGCTTGCATTGGGGAAGCCGCGCGAAACGGCGGCTTCGAGGTTCACGGCTGCCGCTTGATAGTCGGGATAGTCGCCATAACTATAGCACCAAAACCCGTCGATCACGCGCTGCGTGACTGGATATTGGGTGCCTGCCAAGGAGGCAAAAAAGGTACTCCCACGCGGTTGCAAATAGGTCCCAAGCAGGATCGTAAAAGGGCCAGCCGTCTCAGGCGTTGAAGGGATCATGATCGAAGCTGTACCCCAGATTTCCTCGACAGATCGTGCTTGCGAATAAATCGGATCTGTGAAACCGAGCACGGTGATCTCTGTGCGGCGATTCGATTGGTGCATTTCCTCGCTGCAGTGCACGCCGTCGGCGCAACCATTGGCGAGGCGCTGCTCGCCATAACCCCGCGCGATGATCCTGGCGGTAGGGATCCCTTTGGCAATGAGGAAGGCGACTGCCGACTCGGCCCGTGCTTGGGCCAAGGCCAGATTGTAGGCATCGGTGCCGCGCACGTCGGTATGCGAGCCAAGCTCCACTGTCAATTGCGGATTCACCTCCAAAAACACAACGAGTTTGGCCAACTCGATTGCCGCATCGTTGCGGATATGGCTTTTGTCGAAGTCATAATATAGATTGTGCAACACCCACTTTTGCCCCACAATGGCAAGCGGCAAGCGCATGGTGAGCCTGAGCGTAGCCCCATTTTTGTCCAGCGGCCCGATGGTCTCCACTTGCGTGAGATACCCCTGCTTGCGCGCCAACAACAAATAGCTGCGGCCAGCAACCATCGGCAAGTGCGTCAGGCTATCTCCGGCTTCAAATTCACCGATCTGCGCCCCCGTCTTGGCATCGCGCAAGATGAGCGTGGCTCCTTGCAGCGGCAATCCTGTGGCTTCATCCAAGATTGTGACCTGTGCGACTGCAGATTCTGGAAGCCGGTTGAGAAAGATTGAGTCTTCTACCACGCCAGGTTGCACGCCCGGATTCAAGGAGACGCGATGCTTTTCATAACCCGCCTTCATAATATCGAGCATGATGGTGCCGTCGGGTTGCGTGCGCACCTCGGTCGGCAAGCCTGCAATCTGCAGTAAGGAGTCCCTGATGATATTGCCACGGTAGCCTGGCAAGACCTGCAATTGCTTGTAGCTACAGGCCATGCAAGGTTTCCCCGTCTTCTGATCGGTGCCTTGCAGCACCATTTGCACACGGTAGGAGCCCCAGCGGGCATATTTGTGTACCGCATCAGGACCCGTGGCTGTTGCGCCATCACCAAAATCCCATAGGACCGATTTTACATCGCAACCCTCGATATCAGATCGGTAACCGTCAAAATGTGCCTCTGCGTCGAGAGAGACGGTATCATAGCTGTCGATATAGACTTGCCGGATGTCTTGCACATCCAATTCATAACTACT
>JANORP010000087.1:0-13129 GCA_031415375.1 Bacteroidota bacterium
ACTTGCCAGATAGATACTTTGTTGTTTGTCAGAAAAAAAATGATGGACAACAATACTATTTTGAACTGGGGCTGGATGGCAAATGGGTGAAATAGGAGATTGGAAGACATCGCTCAATGCAGCCCGGCATCTGTTGGGAAAATGGTTGATTACTCAGCTCGCAATGTAGAGCCATGAAATTCTATCAATCCTTCCTCTTTTACATCAGTTCAGGATTGGACGGTCTTGGAAATTTTTCCATTCCTGCGGAATTTGCAAGCATCAAACGATCTGAATCCCCAACTGCGTCAAATTAGGAAGAAACCAATGCCACAATCACAAGTAGCGACAAACACCAACGGGGGACAGCGTCTTTTTTGGGGGTTAATCATCATGGTACAATTTGGCCTCTCATGCACAAAATCGCCTGATGAACATGTTATCCTTCGCTGTAGGGAGGTGATGTCCTCTTGCGGTGAGTGCGCGGAGTGCCGAATCGTTCAGATTGAAAATGATACCTTAGGAGGTCGTACATTGGAGGGCAAAATGCTGGAATATGAATTTGTAAGTCCTGAAATCGAGCATCAATTTGAACGAGATAGTCCATGGTGTGGAATCTGTTGCACATATATCTTTGAAGGTGAACTTTGGACAACCAAGGAATCCTGCAAGATGGAGGTGGCTGATTTTAGAATTTTGGTTGACAGTGCCTGTTGCGATGCCAGATACCGTTAGGTTGTCCGCGAGTTTTGATAAATGCGATGCTGGTTTTCATCAACATTGGTTCCACCATCGCTTTTGGATTGGGATCGAGGACGAGGTGGGTGCAAATAAGAAATCCCCAGTAGTCCCTACGCCAGCGACCCTCCATTGCCCAACGACATGCACGCACATTCCCCCGATCACACATCCACATCCAAAAACCATTTCTTTTCCAGTGTCACAGCTTGTTGCAGCACCGTGATGGCGCTGTCGAAGTCGCGGATGAGTTCGCCGAAGTCTGAGGGGCGCACCCATTCGTTGCGGATGGTTTGGCGCTCGTGGAGTTGGAGGTGTGCACGGAGCTGTTGGAGCTTGAGGATGCCTTCCTCGGGCTCAAATTGTTGGCGATAGATCGGCAGCTGCTGCGGATCGATGCCGAGGTGCCCATGGAGTTGTTTGCTGTAGTCTTTGAGGGTAAAGGTGGTATAGCGCATCCATCCAGTGCCAAACTGCTCCTCGCAAAGCCGGTTCATGAGGTCGGCATAAATGCCCATGAAATCTGCCTGCGCAAAGGCTAGCTTGTGCTCATTGGCATCGACGACCACGAAAAACCATACTTGCTGCATCGTGACAGACCCGTTTTGTGAATCGTAAGGTCGGCAAAGTCTTGGTCAAAGCCTAGCGGAATCGACCGAATAGATGCTGACAGACAGCTTTCTTGCATTTATGCAACAAAAGCCTGCATTTGGGCGAGGTGGCGCTCGGTATGGAGCACGACCATGATGACCCATTCGGCGCGGTTGAGGTGGCCGAAAAAAGGATGGGGAAACATCGCGCACAGTCCGTTCCAGCCTTTTTCATTGCCCAATTGTAGCAGCTCGGCGCGGTTGGCGACAAAGGCAGCACGCCACTCGGCGTAGTCGGCAAATCTGCCTTTGGGGTCGATCGCGCTGCCGCCCGCAAAGGGCTGGTTGAGGTCGGCCATGCCACGCATCATGCGGTTGCGGCTCTCGTCGAGGTCGCGCTCGGTCGGCTCGGCATCGGGCTTGCTGAGCCTGGCAGCGCCTTTATCGACGATAAAGATGTGCTCCAGCACTTCCAGTACGGTCCATTTGCCGGGAGCAGGCTGTTGCGCCAGTTGTTTGGCTTGCAAGGTGTCGGCCCAAGCAAGGAGCTTCTGCGTATTGTCGTTCAGGGCTGCGGCCAAGTCGTATTCGGGTTCCATCGTGATTGCATTTTGGACAAGAATAAGGAAAAAACAGGTATGAAGATGACGCCGCTCTCAATTGGGCATACGGAGCCAGCCTAGGAGGAGCCTGTCTTTCACCTGCGATGGACCTATGAATGATAAGCTGCCTTGGGCGTCGCCAAATGGACCTGGGTTTTGTTGGATGTAATAGAGGGATTCAATGTGTGACGATCGATAACCTCCCAAGGCACGCACGATGGCGACATGGCCGTAGGGGTTCCAGAGGCTGGGCCCCCAGACGAGGAGATCGCCCTTTTGAGGTTTGGACTGGCCACCATTCACATATTGACGCAGACCTCGGGCTTTGTTCAATCGGCCATCGGCTAGGTTGGGATCAAAAAAATCCTTGGCGTGACCGTAGGAATCAGGCATTTTGTGGTGATAGACTTCTAAATAATAGCGTTTTACAAATTCGACGCATTGATACCGAAGGCCAATGTTGTAGCCATCGGGGCTGGTATTGCGGCTGTGGCTCTGCCCGACGCCACCATTGTAATGGACGACGACACCGTCGAGGCTGTCCATGGGCTGCCCGATGCTGCGGCTTGGATTCCAGTTAATGTTTTTGGAATAGCGCAGACCGATTGCGAGCAGCAGGAGCATGGCTAGCAACGCCAAACCACGTCGCAGCCAAGGAGATTTCCACATTTTGGCAATTCTTGGGTCCATAGAGAAGGATTTGTGGATCAATCTGGGCCAAGGTATTGTTTTTGGATGGAATTCTTGCCAAATTTAGGGCGTCTGAGGGGCATTTGTGCCATCTCTAACTGGAAGTCGCCATTTGGGCGTGATGGGTTGGGAGAAAATGTCTATTGCCAATACTTTTTGATCTGTCAGCACCATTGGAGCTGACAATCTTCTCCCCATTCGTTCCTTATATATTCCCAAGGGAATTGCCAACGTATAGTCGTCTAAAGTCATATTCATCTAATTCTATCTCTATGGTTCGCCAACACAAGGAGAGCGATAAAAGCACCTCCAAAAACGCATCACCTGAACTGGAATCTGAAAAAGGTTCATCGATGATGTCGCCGCCTGCGCAGCTATTTGCAGCAGCAGATGCAGGCAGTAACAAAGGCAATGATCGCCCTGTGCAGCAGAAGCAGAGCAATACGGGCATGCCGAGTGAGGTGCAAGAGAAGATGGAAGGTGCTTTTGGCCAAGACTTCTCCAATGTCAAAATCCACGCAAATTCGGGAGAATCGACCAAAATGGGTGCCCTAGCGCACGCACAAGGCAACGAAATCCACTTTGCCCCAGGTCAATACAATCCTAGCAGCCAAGCTGGGCAGGAATTGCTGGGCCACGAGCTCACGCACGTCGTGCAGCAGCGCGAGGGGCGCGTGCAGCCGACCAAAGAGTCTGGCGGCGTAGCCATCAATGACGACAAGCATTTGGAAGCAGAAGCCGACCGCATGGGGGCGATGGCTGCAAAAGGTGGCGGTGACCTGAAGGCAAGTCCTGCCTCCAAAGGCGGTGCACAAGCCAAAATGGGCCCTGTGCAGATGAAGGTGCTCGCCAACGGGGCCGACAAGGACGATTTTTTCAAGCAATACCGCGAGCGCGCAGAGCATGTATTGGCTGATTGGTATGAAAAAACCAAGACCAAAGACGAGCGCGCTCAGCTCACAGGTTCCTTGTTTGAAAATGCTGCTCGCAAAATCTATGAAGCCAAAGGCGACACCAAATTTATCGTGCCGGTAGAGTTTGCCTTGGCACAAGCACGCCTCGAAGGCGGCGTTTCGCGCAATGAGCGCCTCGGTCAAGGCAACGTTTTCAACGTCGGCGCCTATGACAGCGGTGTATCAGGTGCTGAAAAGAAAGTCAATTCGTTGGAAAAGGGCTTTGATGCCTATTATTCCTTCATGGCCAATAGCATGCTTGACGACAAGACGCCTGAGCAGCTCTTGGAAAAAGGGAATTTCACCAAGAATGCCGACAGGACAGGCGTCTATGCCACCAATCCAGTCTATGAAGGCCATATCAAGGGTGAGATCGGCAAGATGAATATGAAAGACGCTGGTTTCAGGGTGACTGGCAGCGTGGGAATCGGTGGCAAAAACGCCGCAGCCGATGTCGAGAAGGTCGGCACGCTGCTGGCTCAACTCGGCTATCTAGGCGCCAATGAGACCAAAGACGCCTCCAAAGTGGGTGCTGCCATTCTCAAATTCCAAACGACTGAGATCGCTCCCGAAGGCGAGAAATGGTTCAAGGACAGGATGAAGGGTGTCACAAATCCCAAGGACATCGAAAGCATGAATACCCAACTGGAGGGCCTCAAAGATGGCGTAGTCTCCAATGGTGGCACCACATTGGGTGTCATCTACTATATGACTGTGATGGGCGGCAAGGTGCAGACCGCTGGCGGTGTCGCAGCTGGCGGCACGACCACTACGGCACCTACAACCGCCGGAACCAAGACTGAGACCAAGCCTGTCCCAACTGGCAAGCCATCGACGCCCGTGAATACCACGGCCAAGCCGGTGAGTCCTACGAGCTGGTGGGAAGATGCCTACAATACTGTGGCCGACGCCACATCGGGTGCCTATGACTACGTCGCTAGCGGCGTGAGCAGCGCCTACGAGTCGGTGACCAATTGGGGGGCATCGCTCTTTGGCGGCAGCGAGCCACCTAAAAAGGTTGCGAATCCCACGACCGCCAATAAGCCGGCGACCGTGACGCCTCCTGCACCTGTCGGCAACTCCATCAAGGAATCTGTCGGCACAGGCGGTAAAAACAATAAGGCAGACGTACTCGTCGTGCAAGCACTCTTGGTCAAGGCTGGTTACCTGCCTGCGACCAACTCCAAGGGTCAAACCAATATCGACGGCGATTGTGGTGCCCTCACGGAAGGCGCGATTTCCAAATTCCAAGCCGAGAAAGCTGGCCTTCGTAAGCCTGATGGGGTTGTGGATCCAGGTGGTACCACCTGGGGAGCCCTCACTGGCAAGCCTGTCGTGAAGCAAGAGCCCACAGCCAATACTGGCGGTTCTAAAGATGGAGCAAAAGTACCCACAGACAAGCCCAAAGTCGATGTCGCAGCACGCGCTGCCACCACGACGGGCGACATCTTTGAATCCATCAAGACCAATAATCCCAACGGCATTACGGTCTCCCTCTACGCCAACTACGCCAAGACAGGCGACAAGAGCAAGGACAACAACAATGCAGAATTTCCCCGCGCGGCGGGTAGCTTCGCCAAAAACTTCAACTCCATCGGCATCGACGCCGCTGGTCAGTTGAAAATCGGCATGGCAGTGCCTATCACCTCACTCGACGAGATCACATCCAGCCTCAAAGGCATCACCGATGCCCTGTTCAAGGAGCATAAGAAAACCAATCCCGACGCGACCGAGCCACCTGCATTCAGTAAAATCCATCGCCTCTGCCTCTTTTCACATGGCATGCAGTGGGGCATGCACCTTGGCGCAAGCGGTCGCTACAACCTGCGCATCGATTCGGTCGAGGAAACCAAGAAGTTCAAGACCTTTGTCGCTGGCATCAGGGGCACCCTGGCCGCAGACGTGGTCGTCGATCTCTTTGCTTGCAACGCTGGTCGCGAAAGTGATGGCACGGAAAAAGAAGGTGTCTGGGGCTATGATGCCGCCAAGAAACAAGACGGTAGCTCTTCCTTTGCAGCCGCATTTGCAGAGCAACTCGGCAAAGACGCGAGCGTCTATGGCCACTTGAGCGCTGGTCACACCGTCAACAATTATTCCGCAAGGGTATTTGGCAAGGATGCTGGCAAAGACGCAACCCAAGACAAGGGCGGCGTCCACACATTTGATTTGCTCTATCCGCAGACCTTTATCGATGCTGAGGCCCTGCGCCTCAAAAAAGATGCCGCTGCCGTGAAGCTCAAGATGTGGAAGCACTATACCCAACGCATGAGTGACGGCCACGAAGGCAAGTTCTCAATCACCAATGGTGGCGGTAAAGCCGAAAAGGTAGAGCTGGGCGCAGAGATGTTTGCGGATATGAACCGCGCCAAGACGATCCTCCAAACGGACTGGACGACTTGGGTGGCATCCAATCCCATGAAGTGAAACTTAGAATAGAATGCTAAGTATCAAGAAACATATCGCAGGCAGCTTTGCTGCCTGCTTTTTTCTCCTATCAGTTTGCTTTGCTGAGCTGCATGCCCAAAATGCGCAAATTTTGGAGATCGATGCGACGCATAAGGCCATGCTCAGTGTCGATGAACGGTGTGGGGATGAAGTCAGCGACTTTTGTGGCTATTATGTGAACAGGATCCAAGCCAATGGCTACGGTGGCCCTTGGGCTGATGTAGGGAGATACGGCAGTACACAACAGTTTTGGTATGAGTTTGCGGATGGGGAAGAGGGGCCTGAGATGATTTTGCGTTTTATAGAAATCGAGACAAGGCGTAGCACGCGCCAAGAGATCGAAGAATACCTATATGATGCAGCGGGTCAGTTGCAATATTATGAATTTGTACTGATGATTGAGGGGATGCCGCAACAGCAGAACCAATACTATTTCGAAGGAGATAAGCTTTTGAAATACAATGAACAAGTGCAACCTGAGGAAGCCGAATTCCAAAAATATCACAAATCTGATGCAGCCCAGGTACGCAAGAATGCCGATGATTTGGGCGTGGTCTTTAATTCTACTTTTCGGTGAATCCATCTATGGTGACCAGGACAATGTGTTTTTGTAAATGTTGGATTTTGAGTTTGATGTCCTTGGGTCTGCTATGGGCTTGCAGCGCACCCTCGCATTCGCATGAACCTAGCGCCCCACCGGCAAATGCAACGCCAAAGGTCTCACCGACCGCGCTGCAAGGGAAGATCGCGCTCGACGACAGTTATGAAATTTTGCGCAATCTGGAGATGGTGGAATACTGCCTGCCCTACCCCAAGGATGAGTTCAAGGAAGATTACGACCTCGCCGAATACAAAGGTCAGCATGTCTTGGTGTCCAAGGACAAGCAAAGCAAGATCACCTACACGGGCAATCCCGTCGATATGACCTTGGACGCCTTGTATGCCGAGTGCCTCGCAGATATCGCAGCGATGAGCGACGCATCGCTGATCTCCAAATCCAAAACCGATGCCGGGCTCACGCTCGTGTGGCATACGAGAGACCAAGTACACCACCTGCAGAAATGGTACCGAGCAGCGGCGCAAGAGACGGTGACCGCCTTGTTTGAATATCCGAATACAGCCGAGGAACAATTTGGGCTTTGGATCCCTATCGTCGTCGGGCACCCGACGACCTGCGAATAGGAGTAGGGGCTGATGAAATGCCAGCATGGACAGTCCTGAGGCTAGCCTACAGAATTCCGTTCTGATCATTTTGCGAGTTTTGCGAAAACTGTATGGAGGCCGCAAATAGCCCTACCTGGGCATCTCAGGCGATGTTTGAATCCCGAATACATAATTTCCGTAAATTGCCCACTTGGATAAGCGTTTTACACTTGGTATTGCCCGTTTGGGGCTACTGATTGGCTGGGGGATGCTGTGTGCATTGCTGGGGCCTGCTTGCGCTTTGCGTGCACAGCAAACGGTGGGCCTATTCCAAAACGATCCCGCTGCATTTGAGGGCTACACAATGATCGCGCCTATGACCTCGCGCACGACTTACCTCATCGACAATTGTGGGCGTGAGGTACACCGCTGGACGAGTGGTTACAGGCCTGGCCTAGTCACCAAATTGTTGCCCAGCGGAAAATTGTTGCGCACATGTGTGCTCAGCAGTAGCCACTTCCGTGTCGGCGGCGCGGGCGGGCGTGTGGAAATACTCGATTGGGATGGCAATGTCGAGTGGTATTACAACTACAGCGACGCCCAGCACCGGCAGCACCACGACGCCTTGATGCTGCCCAACGGCCATGTGATATTGCTGGCCTGGGAATGGAAATCGGGCGCTGAAGCGATCGCAGCCGGCCGCGCGCCCACGCTCGTGAACGATAGCCTATGGCCTGAGCACTTGGTGGAAATACAACCCACCACGCCAGGCAATGGCAATATCGTCTGGGAATGGCATGTCTGGGACCATCTCGTGCAGGATGTCGATACCACCAAATCCAACTTTGGGTCCATCGCCGACCATGCGGAGTTGCTGGACATGAACTATTACACCTCGTCGGCTGGACCTGCTGGCTTTGCCGATTTCGTGCATTGCAATGCAATCGATTACGATGCGAGCCGCGACGAGCTTATCTTGAGTGCACACAACAACTCTGAATTTTACATCCTCGATCACAGCACGACCACGGCGCAGGCTGCTGGTCACAATGGGGGCAACCGTGGGCATGGCGGCGATTTTTTATACCGATGGGGCAATCCACGGGTCTATCATCGCGCAAGTCTCACGGCTACGCAGACCTTGTGGTGGCAACACGATCCACATCGCATCGCAGCAGTCTTGCCAGGGGCCGGTCATGTCTTGATCTTCAACAATGGCAATGGCCGCACAGGCGGCAGTTATTCGTCGGTCGATGAAATGCAGATTCCCACAGATACTAGCGGCAACTATTATTTGGAATCCAATGGTGCCTTTGGGCCATTTCAGGCTGTATCGAGCTATGCTTTTGACCCGGCAGGCGCTGCCTACTCGGCATTTATCTCTGGCGCACAACGGCTCCCCAATGGAAATACGCTCATTTGCAGAGGTCCAGAAGGTATATTTCTGGAGATCGACAGCGCCCAAAGCCTAGTCTGGCACTACGTGAATCCCATCACGACGACAGGACCGCTAAACCAGGGCAACAATGGGAGCAACGAGACCTTTAGGATCTATCGTTTTGCGCCCGACGACCCTGCATTCCAAGGCCGCATATTGGTGCCCGGGGATCGCTTGGAAGGCAATCCATTGCCGCTGCCCGTCAACTGTGCGCCAACTGTAGCGCCTGGGCAATTGGTTGCAAATGGTATGGGCATCGTCCCAAACCCGTTTCAAACCGGTTTCAGAGTGCAGCGCCCGATCGGGTCGCGCGAGCCCATTCAAATCTATGATGTGCAGGGCCGCATTCGATATACGATGATGGCACATGCCTCCGAGGAAAAAATCAACACCACAGATTGGCCAGCAGGAATCTATTTCCTACGCTGTGTCGATTTTTCAGAGATCAAAAAACTGATTAAGTATTGAAGTATGAGATTGAGGACTACATTTTTACAGCTTGTATTTGCTTTTTGCTTTTTGCTTTTCTCTTCACGATTGGTTGGTCAGCAGACCGTGGGCCTGTTTCTGAATGATGCGACAGCCACCGAAGGTTATACCCTGTTTGCCTCCTTGGGGAGTACCAAAACCTACCTCATCGACAATTGTGGCCGCAAGGTGAACGAGTGGGCGAGTGGCTATACTGTGGGAAATGTCGCGCATTTGCTTCCCAACGGATCATTGCTACATGCCTGCCGCATTGTCAACGCTGACTTTGCCGTAGGTGGTTTGGGTGGTCGTGTCGAATTGCTGGATTGGGCTGGTAACGTCACTTGGCATTATACCGTCTCCAATGCCACCGAAGCACACCACCATGACGCCGTCGCCTTGCCCAATGGCAATGTCCTGATGATCGTCTGGGAGGCAAAAGACAGCTCGGAAGCAGTGGCCCAAGGCCGCAACCCTGCCACAACGGGCGCTGAGCTGTGGCCCGACAAGATCATCGAGGTTCAGCCGACCACGCCTGGCAATGGCAATATCGTCTGGGAGTGGCATGCCTGGGAGCACCTTGTGCAAGAATTTGACAGCACCAAAGCCAACTTTGGTGTCGTGGCCGATCACCCAGAGCGCATCAACATCAACTATTATGACCCAACCTCAGAGGTCAATTGGCTGCATTGCAATGGATTGGCTTACAACGCTGACTTGGATCAAATTGCGCTCAGCAGCCACCGCTTGGATGAGATTTGGTTGATCGACCATAGTACTACCACACAACAGGCGGCTGGCTCGACGGGTGGCACCCGTGGCAAAGGCGGCGACTTGCTTTACCGCTATGGCAATCCGCAGACCTACAACCGTGGCACCGTGGCCGATCAGAAATTTTATGGACAGCACAATATTGAATGGGTGCCGGCGGGAGATATGTATGCAGGAATGCTCAAAGTATTCAACAATGGCAATGGCCGCCCTGCGGGCGCCTACTCCACCCTTGAGATTTTCCAACCCCCCATGGACATTGCGGGCAACTACATCATCGCGCCAGGCCAAGCTTTTGGCCCAACAGCGCCTGTATGGACCTATGAGGATAACCCTAGCTTTTATTCGCAGATCATATCAGGTCTTCAGCGGTTGCCGGGCAATCATACCTTGGTCTGCGAGGGCACTTCGGGGCATTTCTTTGAAATTGACTCATCGGGAGCCACCATTTGGGATTATGTGAATCCTGTGCAAGCCGCCGGTCCGCTCACACAAGGCGATTCCGTATTTGGCAATTCGACGTTTCGTGCCGTTCGTTATCTACCCGATTACCCTGGTTTGGCGGGCCAAGACCTGACTCCCGGCGACCGCATCGAAGGCAATCCGTTGCCATTGACAGGCCTCTGCCTGGGGGCAGCACGTCCCGATGAGGCAGTTGCCGCGTCTTTTGAGCTATTCCCCAATCCCTTCAGCAGTCAATTTACCCTGCGCCGCTCCAAAGCTGATGCTGCGACTTTGCACATCATCGACTTGAATGGCCGTGTCTTGCAGACGCAGCGCATTGTCGGCAAGGAAGTGACGGTGGCGACCGACGACTTGCCCGCAGGATTCTATTTTGTACAGCTCGCTGGCAGTAGCCAGACTTACAAGATTTGTAAGCTCGGGTATTGATCAAGCAGCGCCTTTGCGGTTGAAACCGTGATGCGCAATGCTGGGATTGGTGCGCAAAGTCAGCCTTGTTGTGAGGTTTTCAAGTTGCCCCGATATTGGATGGGGGCAAGCGCCGACCGCAAAGTTGCGCAGGCTTGGGTACACATGCGCGATTTACGTTTTCTCAAGCGCTGGCTGGCCTATTGTGCCAACTTCCAGAGGCTGTCCACAAAATAATTGCGTGCATCAAAAAAGTTGGCTTTGTTTTCAAACCCAGTGGCTGCTGCGAGGGAGGCAATCTCTATCGGGCTATATTTTTTGCTCAATTCGGTGTGGATCGCCTCGCCATTGGCGAATGAAAACTCAGTGCCGAGTGCATCGATGCGCACCTGCTGGTCTTGTCGGGAGATGAGGTAACTTTTGAGTTCCCCATTTCCAGGGTTGTAGGTGCATTTAAAGTCAAATTGACCGGGGATGAAGTGGCCACCCAACTCGCTGTTGATGCGGTGCAAAAGGTTGATGTTGAAGCGCTTGGTGATGCCGTGTGGATCGTCGTAGGCCAGGCAGATGATTTGAGGATCTTTTTGCAGGTCAAATCCAATCATCAGGAGGTCTTGCCCACGCATCGCGGCTTTGATTTGGGAAAGCAGGCTGGCGCAATGGGTGTCGGAATAGTTGCCGATGTTGGCACCCAAAAAGAGAAATAGTTTATCGGTGCCAACTTCCAATTGCTGCAAGCAATCGAAATAATCGCCGATCTGCGGTAACACTTCAAATTGGAGGTTGCGAGTCGCCACCAGTGCCTGTAAGTCGGCAATGGCCTGCGCCGACACATCGATCGGGATATACCGAAAGCGTATTCCCATTTCCTCCCAAGCCGCGAGTAACTCCAACGTCTTGCTCCCGTCGCCAGCTCCCAATTCGACGACATCAAATGCGCCATCAAAACCCAATTGATGGCTGATTTCCAGCGCTTGCGTGGTCAGGATCTCAAACTCGCAGCGGGTGAGATAATATTCAGGCATGGCCATGATCTCTTGAAAAATCTGGCTGCCAACCTCGTCATAGAAGTATTTGGACGACAGGTGTTTCTGTGGTGCAGATAGCCCGGCTTGCACGTCTTGAAGGAATTGGTTCATATTATATTGCCAATCTGATGCCAGCGAATTGCCACTGGAGATGGGGGTGAAAAAAATTGCGGTATGTCTTGCGCGCATGCCCAGCGGGAGTAGCTACGCTAGCGCCACGCAAGACCATTTGATTCAGCATGAATTTACCGTTGTATTCGCCGACTGCGCCGGCTGCGATTTTGAAGCCGGGGTAAGGGAGATAGGCGCTATTGGTCCATTCCCACCGTGCCCCCCAAGGCAATTGATCGCTTGCCGCCTCCCACTCGGCCTCCGTGGGCAGGCGCTTTCCACACCAAGTCGCAAATGCTTGGGCCTCATAATAATTGACATGCGTGAGCACCGCCAATTTCTCCAAGGGTTGCAAGCCGTCCAATCCATAAATGAACCAATCGTCTCCACGCTGCTGCCAATAGAGCGGACATTGGGCAGCATTTTCCTTGACCCAAGCCCAGCCCTCGTCGAGCCACAATTCAAAACGGTTGTATCCACCATCTTGAATGAAGCTCAGGTATTCGGCATTGGTGACCAAGGCCTTGGAAATCTCATAGTGATGGAGATAGACTTTATGACGATTGCGTTCATTGTCAAAACTAAAGCCCTCGCCTTCCCAGCCAATTTCATAGATGCCCTCTGGCATCTCGATCCAACCCAGGGCGGCATTGTGGTCTTTGCTACGCAAGGCATCGCCACCGTAGGTAGGAAAAGTGGGCTGTTGACCCAGGATATATTTTAGGTCGTAGTACAGCAGCTCTTGGTGCTGCTGCTCATGGTGCAAGCCGAGCGTGACCAAATCGACGCATTCTGGGGCTAGGGTGTCTTGAGCCAGCATTTCCAGCATGCATTTGTCGGTATAGGCGCGGTAGGCCAGCACTACTTCCACTGTCGGGCGCGTCATGTAGCCCCGTTGCACACGCGCTGTGCGCTCGCCCACATGGTTGTAATAACTGTTGAAGAGGTAGCCAAATTGCGGGTCATATTCCTGAAAATCTCGCTGGAAGCGTTTCAGGACCATCTGCTCAAAAAACCATGTCGAATGGGCCAAGTGCCACTTGGGCGGACTTACAAAGTCGGCGGGCTGTGGCACATGGTCCTCGATTGCGAGGGGCGCACAGATCGCAACGGTCTGCTTACGAATGCGGATGTATTCCTCTAGGAGGCTCATGCAGGGAATCGCTGAATAGCGCTTTTAGGGTGATTGATCTTTTCATTGGGTCAACTCTATATGCTAGCCAATTGTTTTAGCGGACGCAGGACTTGCTGGCTATCTTTGTCTAAATGTAATATTGATGACCCGTTCGTCGGGCCTCCCCAC
>JANORP010000088.1:0-5560 GCA_031415375.1 Bacteroidota bacterium
CCCTTTTTGGGCTTGATTTCATCTGTACCGACCCCAAGACAGAGCTCTCGACGACGTTTCAGGGACTGCGCTGAGGAGATTAGCCGAAATTGACACCAAAGATCGAGCAGAATTTCTCCAAGCCACCTGCATAACCAGAACCGACCGCACGGAATTTCCAGACATCGTTTCTTTTGTACAGGTTGCCAAATTCGATCGATGTTTCGATCGAAAAATCTTCTTGGAGATCGTACTTGACGATTTCTTCATTGTTGGACGGGTCAAAGATGCGCACGTAGGCGTTGCGGACCTGCCCGAAGTTTTGACGCTTGACATCTGCCTCGTGGATGGTCACGACAAATGTAATCGTTTCACATCCAGCAGGCACCTTGGACAGATCGACGCTGAGCGTCTCATCGTCACCAGCGCCGTCTCCGGTGCGGTTGTCGCCTCCCGAAGAGACCGCTCCATCGGGAGAGACGGTATTGTTGTAATAGACAAAGTGCTTGAGGCTGAGCACCTTGCCCGACGCATCCAGCAAAAATGCGGAGGCATCGAGGTCAAATGCCTGCCCAGAATCGTGGAGGTTGGTATCCCAGCCGAGGCCGACTTTAAATTTTTGGATCGACCCGATGGCGGTATTTGCGCCTTTTGTTAAGCTTACTCCCATTTTCGTTATTTTTTAGGATTCGAAGATATGCATTGATGTGGGAAATCGGAAATCAGCGATGCGAGATTAAGATCATCTCAGCGTCACCTCCAATTGCCAATCGCTCATCGATCAAGAAAGCTCCCCCTCAATCATGTCTCGCCGCTTGAAAAATCCGAAACACGTGCAGCACCGCTGGAAACAAGGCATCCATGGTCTCCGTCGCGCCGCCGGTGGAGCCGGGGAGCGTGAGCACGAGCATGTCGCCGATGGTGCCTGCGAGCCCGCGCGAGAGCATGCTCCAGGGAGTGCGGTCTTGGCCGTAAGCGCGGGCGGCCTCGGTGATGCCGGGGATCTCGCGCTCGAGCAGCGGGCGGATGGCCTCGGGTGTGATGTCTCGTGGCGACAGGCCCGTGCCGCCACAAAAGATCAACAGGTCAATGCCTGCTGCGGCGTACTGCTGGACCTTGGCTTGGATTTCCTTGACTTCGTCGGCGATGATCGTATAGTCGGCGATGGCGACCTGGCAGTTTTCCAACTTGGCGACAATGGCCTTGCCAGCACTGTCTTGCTTTTTGCCCGCCGAGACGCTGTCGCTGCACACGACGACTGCCGCCCGCAAGTCCTGCCGATACTGATCCTTGAAATCGCTCTTGCCTCCTTTTTTCTTGAGCAGCCGAATGTTCTTGATCTCAATGCCTTTGTCGATCGGTTTGAGCATGTCATACATCGTGAGCGCAACCACGCTGGCACCATGCATGGCCTCGACCTCGACGCCCGTGCGGTAAATGGCCTTGACCTCCATCTCGATCTTGATTTCCAGGCCGTCGGTATGGTAGCGCACGGCAGTGAATTCGATCGGGATCGGGTGGCAATCGGGGATCATGTCGGCAGTCTTTTTCACTGCAAACAGCCCTGCGGTTTTGGCCATCTCAAAGACATTCCCTTTGGGAACTTGGTTGTCGAGCAGTGCGATCATGGCAGCAGGTTCGCTCAAGACCACGGTGGCCTCGGCGACTGCCCAACGCAAGGTGATGATTTTGTGGGTGATATCGACCATGGGAGAAAGTTAGCAATTAGAAGTTAGCAATTAGCAGTTAGCAGTGAGCAATTAGAAGGTAGAAGGTTGGGATTGGGGTTTTGGGTGAACCGGGAAGAGGTCGCAGTTTGGGATTAAGCGTGAGCCGGAAGGAAGATGCAGGTCGCAGTTTGGGATTAGAAATTAGAGATTGTAGAGCGTAGTCAGTAATGCACAAGCAGCAGTTGCGAGCAAATATAGCGAAGCGGCGATGCAGCCAACCAACTGCTAACTCCTACCTGCTAACTGCTACCTCCTACCTCTTAACGTCCAATAAAAAACCCATCCCCCTAGCGATTTTCCTTCCAAACATAGCTTTCACCTTCAAAAATTTCCTTGCCGAAGATCGGGACTTTGGCTTTGATTTCCTCCACGATTTGGCGGCAGGCGTCGAAGGCCATCTTGCGGTGCTTGGAGGAGACGAAGACGAAGAGACAGATTTCCCCGGCATTCACACGGCCTAGGCTGTGGTAGATGTGCATGCAACTGAGTTCATATTGGGCGAAAGCAGCCTCTCTGATCTCGTGAAAGGCTTTGTCGGCCATCTCGGGATAGGTGCTGTAGTCGATCGCGATGACCCGCTTGCCGTCGATTTCATCGGCACGCACCTGCCCCAAAAAGATGTCGTGGGCGCCGATATCGGTCTTGGCTTGATGCTTTGTGATGCTCTCGCCAATGAATGCGCCCGAAATCGGACCCTCGACGAAGACTTTTTTGTGCTTCTTTTCCTTGATTTCTTCCATATCATCCGCTGATTGGGACCTCTTTTCCTTGGTGGGCAATCCCGTTTCCAAGTTTTCCGCAAAATACCTCTTTTGCCTTTCATTCATGTAAATACCTGCTATCAATCATCCTTTTTACCTGCGACTCATACTCGTATGTCAAGGGCGACCTCCGCTGAGTCCATCTACAGTGAACGTGCCAAGCATGATATTGATCGTTTAGAATACCGCATCCACCTAAGAAGTAATCGCACTGACTCAAAATCTCAGAAATTCGCACCGCTCCGTGGAGAGAGGCACACCTTTCCTCGGCGGTATATTTACCTTTTATTAGCATCTAATTTCTGCTCATGGATTTTATCAGTACCCTTAAAAATCAGCTCCTAGGAGACAATGTTGGCAAAGCTGCCGTCTATCTTGGTGAAAGTGAATCAGGAATCACCAAAGCCATCAGTGGGCTCTTCCCCGCCATTTTGGGAACCATTTTTTCCAAGGCAAGCACCCAGGACGGTGCCAGCGCCATGCTAAAAGCTGCCAAGGACGCGCACAAATCAGGTATTGCAGGCAATGTGATGGCGCTGTTTTCGGGCGACGCTAGCACAGTTTCCCAAGGTGGAAATCTCTCGCAGGGATTGCTCGGCAACAACTCCAATACAATTGCAACAGCTATATCCTCGTTTGCTGGCATCAAGTCATCTTCTGTGACCTCCCTCATGGGAATGATCGCCCCCGTCGTGATGGGTAGCGTGGGCAAGCATGCCGAAGCTCGCCACCTCGATGCAACTGGCTTCATGGACTTTGCCAGACAGAATGCTAGCGGCGTCCAAGCCATGCTTCCTAGTGGTCTTGCCAATATGGCGACGCAGTTTGGACTTGGGAGCTTGCCCAGCATCGGCAACCTTTCAGGAACTAGCACCTCAGCTTCAAGCAGTCCTACAGACACCGTGAAATGGATGCCGATCTTCTTGGGTGTGACTGGAGCTTGCTTGATCATCGGGCTACTCTGGTATTTCATGCAAACGAAGCATAGCAGCACAGGTGTCGCCATCGTGACGCCAGCTATCGAGGAGCCAGCCGCACCGGTCACAACACCAGTCGTTTCCGAGCCAGCCGCAGCAGTAAGCACTGGCCACTTGGACGAGAAATCAGGCAATTTCATCTATGATTCGGGCAATGTCACCGAATTCAAGCTTCCAGATGGCACCGTCATCAAAGCGGGTGAAACCAGCTCAGAATCCAAGCTTTTCAAAATGCTCAATGACGCCTCCTGGACGATCTCCGAGGACAAATCCAAAGGTTGGATCACCCTTGAAAGCGTCTATTTTGAAACGGGTAGTAGCAAACTCACGACTGAGTCGCAAGCGCAACTCCAAAACATCGCTGGCATCCTCAAGGCTTTCCAAACTGCGGAACTTAAAATGGGCGGCTATACCGACAACCAAGGAGACAGCACCAAAAATGTATCCCTTTCACAAAAAAGGGCCGAGGCAGCAATGGCTGAACTCGTGAAATTGGGCACTGGCAAGACGCGATTGAAGGCCGAGGGATATGGCCCCACACATCCTGTCGCCACCAATGAGACGAATGAAGGCCGCGCGCAAAACCGTCGTGTAGATGTGCGTGTCACCAAGAAATAAATTGCTTTGGGGAGTCACCTACCAAATGCGTGAGAAGAGACGGGTGGAGTTTTTGAAACCCAAGCTTGCTACGGTAGGCGCGGTCACTAGAAAAATCGCCCAGCATCGGATCTGGACTTGATAAGAGGTGTCCTTGAGCAGTCACGAGAAAACACAGTCTCCCACCACAAAGGAGAAACCGCCGCACAAGCAATTGTCGGCGGTTTTTTGTTGTGCCGTTGCCATGACTCGGGATTTTCACCAGCAGGGTGGCGTCAAGTATCGCCGATTTCGAATTTCTGAGCCGAGGAAAAGGTGGCCCACTAACCGCCCGCAAACGGCGGCAGCAAGACGACTTCCGCATGGTCTTGCAATACGACAATGCCTTCGATCAATTCCTGATCGACAGCGAGCTTCCAAGTCATCGCTTGCAATCGCGGATATCGCGCCACAAAAAACTGACGCAAATCCAGTTCTGAAGACGGCAGCACAATTTCCTCTTGCCCCTGCCCCACCGCCTCAGCCACCATTCCAAAGTATTTTACATTGATCACCATATCGTTCCATTTACGGGCGCTAGCCCATCGATGCGTAGCCATTTTCCTTTTGCGCTCCAAATATAGGGTATCGTCACCCTTAAAAACAGGCCCCAAAATGTCAATATCGGCGGCCGTTAATCTGGAAACGATGGCAGCGGTGCAGTTGATCCACATGGCTACTCAAATGCATCATCCCAGCCCTATTTTCTAATGTGTGCGCAAATTCCCTGCCTCACAGTCAAAGCTAGCAACGTCTTCTGGCGAATTAAAATTGCGCAGGCATTTGGGATCAAATCCCGCAAAACTTCCAGGGAAGGTGAAATAACTGCCCCCCGCAGACGCAAGCGCAGTGTCCATGCGCAAGCGACCGCCCGCCACGTTTTCAATCAAGCCTGCCAGACATGATTTGCGATAAATGCTTACGAGGGGTTGCTTGCGCTCAACCGTCTGCGCAGCAATCGCTGACGCATCACCCAGCTGCCCGAGCAGATACCGCAGCAAGTCGGTCGTGATCAGGGGAATATCGCAACTCAAGACAAAATTCACCTCCGTGCGGATGTTGCGCAGGCCCGTACACAAGCCGCCGACAGGACCGACTTCTTTGAAATCGTCCTTGACCACACGGTAGCCCAGCTGGGCATAGACTGGATTGTTGGCGACGATCACCAAGTCAGACACTAGCGGCAGCAGCGCATCTAGCACCCATTGCACCATCGGTTTTTCGCAAAATTGCACCATCCCCTTCTCAGTCTGCATGCGGCTGCTGAGGCCTCCCGCGAGCACAATTCCACCAATATTATTTTCTTCCATCCCCATTGATTGATCTCAAAGGCCAGATGCAATTTGAGTGTAAAACGGACTTGGCCGAAGACTTGTTTTCCACAGCGCAAAAGGCGGTGCCTTTGACAGCTAAATCAATAGATCTCTGATTTTTCCTGGTACAGCCAGGGCGATCGCATGAAAATGCTCGAGGGTTG